>NZ_JBVVPT010000010.1:0-216816 GCF_055811715.1 Bradyrhizobium sp. WSM4872
CGGACCTCGCGGCCGGTGGGGGCGATAACACGATCGCCGGCGTGGTCGACAACGAGGTCAACGCCAGTGGCGGCATCGAATAGGACGGCGCGCGCTGTGGCGCGCGCCGACGAGACCGATAGCTCCGGAGGACGAGCATGCAAGGCAAGAAGACCCACGAGCAACAGGTTCGCATCCTCGAGCGCAAGCCGGATGTTCCGGACGCGCGAGAGCTTGACCAGGCCATCGGCCACAATCCGGAGGACACGGCCGTCCATCGCGCGCGACCTGAGGCGCGGCAGAGTGAATTTCCGGTGAGCCGGGGCGGCCTCAACCAGGAAAGCGATCACAACAAACACAACGATACCGGCCAGAGCGGCCACAAGCCGCCGAAACCGACGCCGGCACAGCAGAAGCACTGAGCTTCACGGCTATCAAAGCAAGAGGAGAAAAAGATGCCAGGTGGTCATGGCAGCAAGACGCATTTCAGATCGGGCATGCACGGCAAGGGCGACGGCACCGGCGCCATGACGGACGTGCCCAAGGACAAGATCGGCGACAACATGGTCCTGTCCAACCGCGACAAGAAGCAGCATTCCGACATTCGCGGCATGGACGGCAAGGCGATCCAGACAGATCAATATCAGGATCACTCGGCCAACCGGCTCGACGAGGAGCCGGGCACCGACGAGACGTGAGAGCGGCGTTCCTCCCGGCTAAACTCGCGGACCGGTCTTCAGCCGGTCCGCTTTTTTGTCGATGCCATCTCGCGTTCCCAGCCGAACACGGAGCGGCCGTCGAGATCGGGTGAGGCGGCACGCTCGCCGGTGATGAACGCATCGACCGACGGCCCGCGCGCGGTGCGCTCCAGCCGCCGCGCCTGGTCGTCGAGGCGCTTGATGGCCTGCATCTCATCCTCGCGCCCGAGCTTTGCGTTCTGGATCGCCCCCTTCAGCACGCGAATAGTTTCGTCATAGACCTTGATCGGAACGGGGTAGGGGTGCCGGTCCTTGCCGCCATGGGCGAGCGAGAAGCGGGCGGGATCGTTGAAGCGGTAGGGCGCGCCGTGCACCACCTCGGCCACCATCGCCAGGGAACGGACGGTGCGCGCGCCAACGCCGGGCGTCAGCAGCAGCTCCGGAAAGTCGACCGGGCCGCGTTCGGCCGCGGCCGCGAGTGTGCCGTGCAGGCGACGCGCGAACACATCCTTCGGCCGGACGTCGTGATGCGCGGGCATGATCAGGTGCGGCAGCATCCCCTGCGCGGGCTCGGGCGCAGTCCCGGTCAGCCGCTCGAATTCTGAAAGGATGCGGTCCGGGCCGAGATCGCTCAGAAGCTCAAGCTGCGCGGCGCGCGAGATCTCGGCGCGATGGTCGGTGAGATTGACGATCTCGCCCTGCAGCGGCCCGTCGATCGCGCTGTGCGGGGTATCGACAAAACTCTTCAAGGCCTCGGAATGCCAGTGATAACGGCGGGCCTGCCGCTTGTCGCCGTTCATGCCCTGCTGCACCACAGTCCATTTGGCGTCGGAAGTGACGAAGAACCCGTGGAGGTAAAGGTCAAAGCCGTCCTGGACCGCCGCGCTGTCAACCTTGGCCACGAGGCGACTCGCACGCGTGAGCTTTGCGCCGTCGAAGCCGACGCGATCGCCGAGCTGCATCAGTTCGTCCGGGGTCTTGCGCGAGTGCTGGCCACGGCCGCCGCAGACGTAGATTCCGAGCTCATCCTGGAGCGGTCCCAACCCGCGCTTCAGCGCCCCGATCACGGAGGTTGTGATGCCAGAGGAATGCCAATCCATCCCCATCACGGCGCCGAAGGACTGGAACCAGAACGGGTGCGAGAGCCGCTGGAGGAATGCATCGCGTCCGTAGTGATGCACGATCGCCTGCGTGACGATCGCGCCGAGCGAAGACATGCGGGTCGCCAGCCAGGGTGGAACCCGGCCGGTGTGAAGGGGAAGATCGGCGCTGCCGGTCCGTCGAGTCATGATTGACCAGAAATAGCGCAGTTCGGCGATGATTGCACTAGAGGGATGCTGCATTGCACAGAGCGGGGGAGCGAACCACGCTGTAATGCGTTGAGCGGCAAGCGCGAATGCAAATGCGGGGACTTTAATGAATCGGCAGACCATTTTGGCCGACATCGACAGGATGTTCGGGTGGATACCGTCGTGGTTCGTCGGCCTCTGTCTGGTCGCTGGCGCTATTCTGATGGCCCTGTCGATCTATCGCCTCTCGGTTTGGCTGTTCAACCGCGCCTTCGGAACCCGTCTTCCGCTCGTGAGCGTGTTCATCGCGCGCACGGCGGGCCCTGCTCAGTTGGCCCTCAGTCTTGCCGCCGTAGCCTTGGTGCTGCCGCTCGCGCCGCTGGACGATGCCTTCCGCACGCCGCTGACGCGCCTGTTCGTCGTCGCCTTCATCGCGCTGATCGGCTGGATCTCGATCCGGATCGTCGATATGAGCGCGGCACGGTATCTCCTGAACTTTCGCGACGTCACCGAGAATTTTGTCGCGCGCAAGCACGTCACCCAGGTCCGCGTCTTCAAGCGCGTCGCCGATATCATCATTGTCATCATCACGGTGTCGACCGCGCTGATGACGTTCGACTCGGTCAGGCAATATGGCGTCAGCCTGTTCGCCTCCGCCGGTGCCGCGGGTATCATCGTTGGTCTTGCCGCCCGACCGCTGCTGAGCAATCTGATCGCGGGCATGCAGATCGCGATCACCCAGCCGATCCGCATCGAGGATGCCGTGATCATCGAGAACGAGTGGGGCTGGGTCGAGGACATTGCCTCGACCTATGTGGTGATCCGGCTGTGGGACTGGCGCCGCATGGTGGTGCCGCTGTCCTATTTCATCGAAAAGCCATTCCAGAACTGGACCCGCGACACCGCGTCCCTGATCGGCGTGATTGCGTTCCATGTCGATTATCGTGCCGACGTGCCGCGGATCCGGCGCTGGCTGGAAGAAGCAGTGAAGGAGTCCAAGCTCTGGGACGGCGAGGTGGTCAACCTCCAGGTAGTCGATGCGGATTCGCGCACCATCGAGCTCCGCGCCCTCGTCAGCGCCAGGAACGCGCCGCAGTCCTGGGACCTGCGCTGCGAGATGAGGGAGAAGCTCATCGCCTTCATCCGCGACGAGATGCCGGAAGCGCTGCCGCGCGAGCGCGCGATCCTGATCCCATCGGGGGGAGGCGACGATGAAGCCGATTTCGTGCGGCGTCCCGCGCCGCCAGAGAAGAGGCGGGCGAGCGCACGCAATTGACCTACTCGCGCGTCGCCCCCGTGGCGCCGCGCGATCCGGCCTGGCGCTGGATCGTGTCCAGCGCGCCGGTCCTCATCCGAAGCACCTCATTGCGCGCGGATGTCGGCGGCCTTCAGCACCGGCTCCCATTTGATCGCCTCGGCATGCATGTAGGCGTCGAATTCCCTCGACGAAGAACCGACCGGGGCCGCGCCGATCTTGCCGAGCGTCGACAGTACGTTCGGGTCCTGCAACGCCGCCTTCAGATCGGTTTCGAGCTTTGCCACGATCTCCGGCGGCATTTTCGCCGGGCCGAGAACGCCCCACCAGACGGAGACGTCGTAACCCGGCACACCCGACTCGGCGATGGTCGGAACATTGGGCAGCGCCTTCGAGCGCTCGGCCGAGGTCACCGCGAGTGCGCGCACCGGGCCGCCTTCGATCTGGCTGATGGCCTCCGCAAGTGGATTGATGCTGAGCGGGATGTCGCCGGCGATCACGGCAGTCAGCGCGGGGGCGCCGCCTTTGTAGGGGATCGCGACGATCTTGGTGCCGGACATGTATTTCAACAGCTCACCGGCGAGATGCGCCGAGGTGCCGTTGCCGGACATGCCGTAGGAAAGCTTGTCAGGGTCCTTCTTCGCCGCAGCGAGGAGATCGCCGAGCGTCTTGTAGGGGCTGTCCTTGGCGACGACGATCGCGAGCGGTGAGGAGGCGACCTCGGTGATCGCGGTAAAATCCCTAAACGTATCGTAGGGTACGCTCGGATAAATGAACTGATTGAGGGGATGACCGCTCGCGACCAGGATCAGCGTGTAGCCGTCGGGGGCGGCCTGCGTCAGGGCCTGCGAGGCGACGATGCCGCCGGCGCCGGGGCGGTTGTCGACCACCGGCTGCTGGCTCCAGGTCTTCGCCAATGCCTGTGCGAGCGTGCGCGCGAGCACGTCGACCGCGCCGCCGGCCGCGTAGGGCACCAGGATGTGAACCGGCTTGCTCGGATAGTTGTCGGCGGCCTCGGCGCCGCCGCCCGCCAGCAGCAGACCGGCACCCAGCATCAAGCCGCCGATCTTCTTGTTCAAACCCAGCATTTTCCAGCACTCCTTGCGGGCGTCTGCGCGAACCGTCGCTCTTTCGAGCCGTCCGGACGCCGCCCACGGTTTTTGTTGACGAGACCTGATCTTTTGTACGATAGTACAAATCATATGATGCGCAACCCCGCCAGCAAGGAAACGGCCCGCAAGCCGAACATGCGCGAGGCGATTCTCGCCGCGGCCGAGGAGTTATTCGCTACCAACGGCTTCAACGCCGTGTCGGTGCGCGATATCGCGCAGGCCGCCGGCGCCAATCCCGGCAGCGTCACCTATCATTTCAAGACCAAGGACGGCCTGCTGCTGGAGATCTACCGGCGCCATTGCGGGCCGATGAACTTGCGTCGTTCCGAGCTGCTCGCGGCCGCCAAACGCGTGCGTGATCTCCAGGACCGGCTCGAAGCAGTGGTGCGGGCCTATGTTGTGCCGGCCTTCACCTCGGGCAGCGATCTTGCCGGGGGTGGGGCGCGGTTCACGCGGCTGCGCGCGGTGATGTCTGCGGAGGGCAACGAGGTCGCGCGAAAAATCATCGCGCAGACGTTTGACGACACCAGTCACGCCTTCATCGACGCGATCCACGAAAGCCTGCCGCACGTTCCGCGCACCGATATCGTCTGGCGTAGCCACTTCCTGCTCGGCGCACTCTATTATTCGCTGGTGACGCCGGATCGCGTCTCGCGCCTGTCGCGCGGCGAGGCCGACGGCAGCGATGCCGCCATCGCCATCGAGCAATTGGTGCAAGCCACCGTGGCCGCGTTCCAGGCACCGGCGCTGGATCAGGCGCCAGCACGGCGACGGTCGGTCGTCGGCAGCAAGACTTAAAGACGCGGTCCCGTTCGGCGGTTTATCTGATGGCAATGATGTACACGCCGACCATTCCGCCGCCCAACCCGAACACGCGCACGCCGAAGTTCAAGCTGCCGAAGCTGGCATGCGATGCGCATTGCCACATCTTCGGGCCCGGCGCGAAATACCCTTACGCGCCGGACCGTTCTTACACGCCGCCGGATGCGCCGCTCGCGGATTTCCGCGCGTTACATGCCAAGCTCGGCGTTGGACGTGCCGTCATCGTCAATGCCAGTGTGCATGGCACCGACAATACGGTGGCGCTCGACGCTATCGCGCAGAGCAAGGGGGCCTATCGCGCGGTTGCCAATATCGACGACACCATCACCGAGCCCGGGCTCCGCGTGCTGCACGAGGGCGGCTTCCGCGGCTGCCGCTTCAATTTCGTCCGCCATCTCGGCGGCGTTCCCGACAAGCGGGTGTTCGACCGTATCGTCGCGATGGTCGCGCCGCTCGGCTGGCACATCGACCTGCATTTCGACGCGATCGACCTGCCCGAATACGCCGATATGCTGACCAGGCTGCCGCTGAGCTACACGATTGACCATATGGGACGGGTGAAGGCGTCCGAAGGGCTCGATCAGCTTCCGTTCAGGATCCTGATCGAGCTGATGCAGCGCGACGAGAAGTGCTGGGTCAAGATCTGCGGCTCGGAACGAGTGTCATCGGCCGGTCCGCCGTTCACCGATGCCGTGCCGTTCGCGCGAAAGATCGTCGAGACCGCACCCGACCGGGTCATCTGGGGCACCGATTGGCCACATCCCAACGTCAAGACGATGCCGAACGACGGCGATCTCGTCGACCTGATCCCGCTGTTCGCGCCGGAGCCGGAGTATCAGCAGAAGATCCTCGTCGATAATCCAGCGCGCCTGTTCGAGTTCGACCAATGACGGCGCTTGCGATCGACAAGCCGCGCGGCCGCGTCGCTTGATGAACTTATGACGTTGACGAACAGAAGAGGGGAGTTTGTCCCATGAAAACAGGTCTCGTAGTCACCGCCCATCCCGGCGACTTCGTCTGGCGCGCTGGCGGCGCCATCGCGCTGCATGCGAAGAAGGGCTATCGCATGAAGATCGTCTGCATGTCCTACGGCGAGCGCGGCGAGAGCCAGTTCGCCTGGAAGGAGAAGGGCGCGACGCTGGAATCGGTCAAGGCCGGCCGCAAGGACGAGGCGGAGCGGGCTGCCAAGCTGCTCGGCGCCGAGATAGAGTTCTTCGATTGCGGGGACTATCCGCTGAAGCTGACGGAAGCGCATTTCGACCGCATGGTCGACATCTACCGCGAGCTCAATCCGAGCTTCGTGCTGACGCACGCGCTGGAGGACCCCTATAATTTTGACCATCCGAACGCCGCGCATTTCGCGCAGGAGACCCGCGTGGTCGCGCAGGCCATGGGCCACAAGCCCGGCGCGCAGTACAAATACTCTGCGCCGCCGGTGTTTTTGTTCGAGCCGCACCAGCCCGAGCAGTGCAACTACAAGCCGGACCTGCTCCTCAAGATCGACGAGGTCTGGAAGGAGAAGTACGAGGCGTTCCAGATCCTCGCCGCGCAAAGACATCTCTGGGGCTACTACGAGCGTGTCGCGCTCAACCGCGGCATCCAGGGCAGCCGTAACACCGGCGTTCCCATGACGTATGGCGAGGCCTATCAGCGCTTGTTCCCGACGGTAGCGGAGGAGCTGGCATGAAGCCGGTCGTCGTTCGCAACATTGAGCGAGCCGATCCCGCTGCCATGGCGGAGTACGGCGTCTCGACCGTGCACGAGGCCTATGGTCGGCTCGGCCTGATGAAGCCGTATCTGCGGCCGGTCTGGGTCGGCGCGGCGATCGCCGGCCCCGCGGTCACCGTACTGGCGCAGCCCGGCGACAACTGGATGATCCATGTCGCGGTCGAGCAGTGCAGGAAGGGCGACATCCTCGTCGTCGGCTGTACCACCGACAACACCGACGGCATGTTCGGTGAGCTGCTCGCAACCTCGTTGCGGGCGCGCGGCGTACAGGGGCTGATCATCGATGCCGGCTGCCGCGACGTCAGTGCACTGCACGAGATCAAGTTTCCGGTGTGGTCGCGCGCGGTCTCGGCCAAGGGGACAGTGAAGGCGACGCTCGGCTCGGTCAATGTCCCCGTGGTCTGCGCCGGCGTCAACGTCGATCCTGGCGACATCATCGTAGCCGATGACGA
Source organism: Bradyrhizobium sp. WSM4872 (assembly GCF_055811715.1). NCBI lineage: Bacteria > Pseudomonadati > Pseudomonadota > Alphaproteobacteria > Hyphomicrobiales > Nitrobacteraceae > Bradyrhizobium > Bradyrhizobium sp. WSM4872. The sequence goes on from NZ_JBVVPT010000010.1 coordinate 7,336, forward strand.
CGGCGTCGTGGTGGTACCGAAGCGCTACGCGGCCGAGGTCGCCGCGAAGGCGAAGAAGCGCAACGCGGAGGAAGGCGGCAAGCGCACGCGGCTGGCTTCGGGCGAGCTGGGCCTCGACATGTACTGCATGCGCGAGGCCTTGGCGAAGGCGGGGCTCGTCTATGTCGACAATCCCGAGGATGTCTGAAGAGAAGCGGAGCGGGCCGATGGATCGTCTCAAGCTGAAGGCCGTGCTCGGCAATCACCCCCACGTCCAGGCGGTGAAGAGCGGCGAGCTGCGCTCCGACCGCTTCGATCTCGACTTCATCGAATACACGCCAACCAACACCGCGTTCAAGCCGATGGTGCGCGAGCAGGCCTTCGACGTCTGCGAGATGGCGATTGTCACCTATCTGATGGCGAAGGCGCATGGCAAGCCGCTGGTGCTGCTGCCTGCCACCATGCTCGGCCGTTTCCAGCATTCCTATGCGCTCTATAATCCTGCGCGTGGAACGCTTGGGCCGTCCGATCTGGAAGGCAAGCGCGTCGGCATCCGCTCGTTCACGACCACGACGGGCGCCTGGATCAGGGGCATCCTTGCCAACGATTACGGCGTCAATCTCGACAAGATCCGCTGGGTCACGTTCGAGGATCCGCACGTCGCCGAATATGTCGACATCACCGAGCGCGCGCCGAATGGCAAGAAGATCTTGCAGATGCTGATCGACGGCGAGCTCGATGCAGTCCTTGGCGAGGCCTCTGATGATCCCAAGCTGAAGCCGCTATTTTCCGATCCGGCCGCGGAAGCCGCCAAATGGTACGCCCGTCGCGGCGTCGTGCCGGTCAATCATTTCGTGGTCGTGACCGAGCAGCTGGCGAAATCGCGTCCTGACGTGGTTTCGGGCATTTATGATCTCCTCAAGCGGAGCAAGGTGCAGGCGGGACCGGCGGCAATGCCGGACCTTGTTCCGTTCGGAATCGAAGCTAACAGGAAGCCGCTGGAGCTGATCGTGGACTATGCGTTCCAGCAGGCGCTGATCCCGCGCCGCTACGCGGTCGAGGAGCTGTTCGACGAGACGACGCGAGGATTGAACTGATGGCGGGTGATCCAAGACGATGGCAGATCGGACTGGTCGGTTACGGCGAGGTCGGCAGGATTCTGGCCGAGGATCTGCGCCAGCAGGACATCAAGGTCTCTGCCTATGACATCAAGCTCGGAGGCGAGCAGGGCGGTTCGCTGCAGGAGCATGCTGAAAAATTCGGTGTCTGGCTCGCAGCCTCGCACTCTGAGCTGACCGCTAAATCCGATTTCATCGTCTCCGCGGTCACCGCCAGCCAGGCCGTGCCGGTGGCGAAGGCCTGCGCGGCCGCGATCAATCAGGGCACCTGGTTCCTGGATTTCAATTCGGCGTCTCCCGGCGCCAAGCAGCGCGCCGCCGCGCTGATCGATGCCGCCGCCGGACGCTATGTCGAGGGCGCGGTCATGACGTCGGTGCCGCCTTATCGGATCAAGGTGCCGCTGCTGCTCGGTGGTCCCGGCGCCAGGGAGCTGGAGCCGCTTTTGAACGCGATCGGTTTTGCGGCCAAGGTTGCGAGCGACAAGCTCGGTGTTTCATCGGCGGTGAAGATGTGTCGCAGCATCATGATCAAGGGCCTGGAGGCCATGGTCATCGAAAGCTTCACCACCGCGCGCGCCTATGGCGTCGAGGATGCGGTACTGGCTTCGCTGGCGGAAACCTTTCCCACGATCGATTGGGAGAAGCAGGGCGCTTATTGCTTCCAGCGCGTGATCGAGCATGGCCGCCGCCGCGCCGAGGAAGTGCGCGAGGTCGCCGAGACTGTGCGTGAAGCGGGGCTGACGCCGTGGTCCGCGCAGGGCACCGCCGAGCGGCAGGCCTGGGTGGCGGACCTTGCCGATGAGGGCCTGTTCGGAACGAAAGGCACCGAGGAGTTCGCCCGCAGCGCTGATTGGCGCACCGAGGCGGACCGAATCCTGGCGAAGATCAATCGCGAGAAATAGGGCGGCTTCTGCTCAGGACTTTGGCGTGCGACAGCCCGTGAACTCGTCGCGGGCGCGTTCGATCAACTCCATCAAGTCTTCGGCCTTGCGGGCCAGCCGATCGTTCGCGACTTCGGTCCGGAATTCTGCGCGGATCGATCGAATACACTTGTCGGCCGTATCGAGCGTCAGGAGCATGCGCGTCAGGTCATCCTGTGTCCGGACGCCCGCCAGATCGAGGTCCGACAGGACGTGCCCGATGCCGTCGAGCCGCTTCACCGCGGCCTCGCTGGGCGTTCTCGCTCGAATGGAGTGAGTGTCGATGCCGCTGAATGCGCTGAACATGTCGATGCTTCCCCGTTGAATGCAGACATCAGTGCCGGTCCTACTATGACCGGCACCGCGGGACTTGCAATGCGCGCAGCTATCGGGAATCAGCAAGAATCTACTATCCGGGAATCTACCGGATTCGGAATTGCGAAACGATCAGCGGTAACATCGAACGGAAGCTGCTCGGAAATAAGCCGCCCTTCAATGCAGATATGCATCGAGAGCGGATCAGCAGCCGGGGCTGAACAGAGTGGGCCGTTGACGCGCAAAAGTCTGCCGGCCGCTCTTGAAGCCCATCACGATATCCGGCAGTTCGGCGATGGCGAAGCGGCTGTCCTGCGTATCGAGCAGGACGAGATCGGCCGGATTCCCAACCTTGATGCCGTAATCCCCGAGGTTCATCAGCCGCGCCGGCAGCTCGGTCACGAGATCAAGGCAGGTATCGAAGTCGTTGACCGAGGCATGCGCGACGTTGGCGTAGAAATTCGCCATTCGCAGGAGTGAGGCATCACCGAACGGCGTGAAGGGATTGAGCACGTTGTTGGTCGCGATGGAGCACACCACGCCTTCGCCAGCGAGCTTGTGGGCGAGCGTCAGCCCACGCGGCGCGTTGTGGGTCGCCTCGCGCCCCATCAGATAGAGATCGGTTGCCGGCAGCACGGTGACGGCAACGCCGGCCTTGGCCAGTTGCGCGGTAGCAGCCTTCAGCCGCTCCGGTGGCAGTGCGGAGAGTTTCGTCGCATGGCCGATTGCCACGCGACCCCCGTAGTTGCGCCGCTCGGTCTGCCGGCAGACCTCGTCGAGGTGCCACCAGGAGGGATCGAGATCGAAATCGAGATGGAGATCGACATCGAAGTCGAATTCCTGCGCTAGCTCGAAGATGCGGGCGAGATGTGCGTTCGGGTCGCTGTCGGTGTAGGGGCAGCCGCCGATCACCTCGCTGCCGTCACGCAGCGCCTGGACCAGAAGCTCCTCGCTGCCGGGATCGTTGGTGAGGCCTTCCTGAGGAAAGACACAGAGCGACAGGTCGATCGCCCAGGCATAGTCACGCTTCAGCGCCTTCACCGCCTCGAAGCCGCGCAACCCGATGCGCGGGTCGATCTCGACATGGGTGCGCATGCGCGTGGTGCCGTGGACGATGGCACGTTCGAGCACCCTGGCGCCGCGTTCATATACGTCCTCTACCGTGAAGTCCTTCTTCATCCCGGCGACGGCGCGGATCGCTTCCGAGACGCTGCCGTGACCATGCCCGCAGCGGCCGAGCAGGCAGGCCTTGTCGAGATGGATGTGGCTGTCAACGAAGCCGGGCAGGGCGAGGCGCCCGCCGATATCGACCTCGACGGCCTCGCAGGCGAGCGTCGGTTCGATAGCGGTGATCCGGCCGCGCGTGACGCCGATGTCCATCGGGTCGGCGGCACCACGCAGCAAGGCGTTGCGAAAAATGAGGTCAAAGGCGGATTGGGTGATCATGGCTCTTGCGGAAGGAATTTAGTGCATTCAGCCGCGTTTGGCGGCTCCAGATTGTCGGCAGTGTAGCGACGGAAATGTTCAAAATATATGCACGTATTCCCCGAGAGCGGCGTTAGTATTCCGGAAACCGGGGAGAACGAGCCATGTCCGTTGCCGCAAAAGCCGAAGCCGGTCCGTCGTCCGACGCCGAGATCGTGGAAGCCTATCTCACGGCATCGATGATCCCCGATCCGGACGCCGCCGCGGCCTATATGGCGCCGGGCACGGTGATCACCTTTACCGGCGGGCGCGAGTTCGATCATCCGCGCGGCCCGACCGGGTTCAACGCCAAGCGCTACCGCTGGGTCAAGAAGAAGATGGATCGGTTCGATATCTGCCCGGGCGACGGCGAGACCGTGGTCTACAGCGTCGGCACGCTCTACGGCGAATGGATGGATGGGACCGCGTTCGAGGGCAACCGCTATGTCGACCGCTTCGTGGTCCGGAATGGCCAGATCACCAAGATGGATGTCTGGAACGACAGCGCCGAGCGCATCCTGGTCCAGCGCGGTATCGACGCGTAAGCGCCATCCTGGCGGTTGAGCCGCCCTGACTCCACGGAGACAAACGGCCGGTCACCGTATCGCAAGCCGCGATAGCTGATAGACGCAAGCTCGTCTGGCGGCTGTCGCGCGCCTGCGCTATCAACGGCGCGATTGCTGCGCCCGGCATGGAGGCGCGAGCCTCCTCGAGGAGTTCCCGATGCGTTTACCCACCCTTGTCCTGGCCCTCACATGCCTTGCAACTGCCGCCTCCGCCGAAGACCTGTCGGGTACGCTTCAGAAGGTCAAAGAGACCAAGAAGATCACGCTGGGCTATCAGGAGGCCTCGGTCCCGTTCAGCTATCTCGACGGCAACCAGAAGCCGGTCGGCTTTGCCATGGATATCTGCCTGAGAATCGTGGATGCCGTGAAGAAGCAGCTCGGCATGCCCGACATCGCCGTCGACACCATCGCCGTGACGTCGTCGAACCGGATTCCGCTGATGGTCAACGGGACGCTCGACCTGCATTGCTCGGCGACCACCAACAATGCCGATCGCCAGAAGCAGGTCGCCTTCACCAACACGCACTTCCTCAGCGCAACGCGATTTGCGGCCAAGAAAGCCGCAAAGATCAACACCATCGACGATCTCAAGGGCAGAGCGGTGACCGCGGTGGCCGGATCGGTCAATCTGACGCAGCTCGCCAAGGTCAACACGGAGCGCAATCTCGGCATCAATGTGATGCCGGCCAAGGACCAGGCCGAGGCCTTCCTGTTGCTGGAAACCGACCGCGCCCAGGCCTACGCGCTCGACGACGTGCAGCTCGCGGTCGCGATCGCGCGCTCGAAGGAGCCGCAGCTGTTCATGATCAGCGAGGAGACGTTCTCGAAGCCTGAGCCTTACGGGATCATGCTGCGGCGGGAGGACGCGCCGTTCAAGGCGCTCGCCGACCGCGCAACGGCGGAGCTATACGCGAGCCAGGAGATCGAGGTCCTCTACAAGAAGTGGCTGCAATCGCCGACGCCACCGAACGGCCTCAACTACAACGTCCCCATGTCGGGCGCCTTGCGCAACGCCTTCAAGAAGCCGAGCTCCAGCTTCGATCCGGATGTGTACGTCGTCAATTGAGGCGAGGACTGTCGCCGCCGGAGGCGTGTCGCGCGCGAGCGGTCCGCCGAGATGTCAGTAGGCCGTCGGGAACCCCCGCCGCGCCCCGGGTCCGGCCGGGGGCGGGCCAGCCTGCTGCATGATATCGGCCCCGAGGAACTTGCGGTCACCTTCGCGACTCTCCAGCGCATAGAACGGTGGGCAAGCCGCCAAGACCGACGCCGAAGCGAAATAGCCATGCGCGCAAATGAACCCTTCCTGGTCCGCCACGCGGACCTGATTTTCGCTTTGAAGACGTTCGCCGCGTCGATCCTGGCGCTCGTCATCGCGCTGGCAATGGATCTGCCGCGGCCTTATTGGGCGATGGCGACCGTATACATCACCTCGCAGCCGCTGGCGGGGGCGACCAGTTCGAAGGCGTTCTTCCGCGTGATGGGCACGCTGGTCGGCGCGATCACGACGGTGGCGCTGGTCCCCAACCTGATCGATGCACCCGAGCTGCTGTGCCTCGCGATCGCACTCTGGGTCGGGCTCTGTCTTTATCTCTCGCTGCTCGACGGCACACCGCGCAGCTACGTCTTCATGCTGGCCGGGTACACGGTGGCGCTGATCGGCTTTCCCTCGGTGTCCGAGCCGGGCGCCATCTTCGAAACCGCGGTGGCAAGGCTCGAGGAAATTTCGCTCGGCATCATCTGCGCCAGCCTGGTTTCGACCATCGTCTTTCCGCGCAGCGTCGCGCCGGCTGTTGCCAATCGGATCGAGAATTGGGTGGCGGACGCGCAGCGCCTAAGTCAAGTCGTCCTGCTGCGCCACGGGACGAACGAAACCCGCCGCGGCAAGCGCATCAAGCTTGCGACCGACATCGTCGAAATCGACACGCTCTCCACCCATCTTGCTTATGACCGGTTGACCGACCGCAATGCCGTCGTCGGACTGGGTGAAATCCGGCTTCGCATGCTGATGCTTTTGCCGGTGATCGCTTCGCTCGAGGACCGGCTCGCCGCGCTGGGCGAGGAGGCGTTGAGGCGGCAACCCGAGCTGGGGCGGCTCCTGGAAGATCTCGCGGGATGGATCACGAGCGACGCCAACGAACGGCAGCCGGCCGAGCGGATTCGCGCCATGATCGCACGGCAGCAGGCGGTCCTCGACGACAGCGCGTCCTGGGAGCGGATCATCGTCACCAGCCTGTTGTCGCGGCTGCGCGAGCTGGTCGACCTCTCGAGCGATTGCCGCGCCCTGACGGAAGCGATCGTCGAGAACCGGAACGTCTCGACCCTCGATCTGGATTTCCAATCCGAAGCAGGTGCCGCGCCGGTGCGCCATAGGGATCGCGGCCTTGCCCTGTGGTCGGCTGCCGGCGCGTCGGCGGCCATCCTGATCTGCTGCGCGTTCTGGATCGGTACCGGCTGGCCGGACGGCGCGTCGGCGCCGATGATGGCGGCCGTCGCCTGTTCGTTCTTCGCCGCGCAGGACGACCCCGCGCGCTTCATCCGCAGTTTTGGCCTGTGGTCCCTGGTCGCCATTGTCGTCGTGGCGATCTACCTTTTTGCGCTGGTGCCCGCGATCTCGCATCTCGAGGTTTTGGTCGCCGCGCTCGCGCCAACATTCCTCCTCTATGGCTTGCTGATTGCAAGGCCCGCAACGACCGGAACCGGCATGGCGCTCGCAGCCAACACGGCGACGCTGCTGGCGCTGCAATCGACCTACAGCGCGGATTTCGCGTCCTACGCAAATTCCGCTGTCGCCTTCTTCGTCGGTGTCATCATTGCCGAGCTGGTGACGCGGATCGCGCGTGGGGTGGGGGCGGAGTGGATCGCCAACCGCCTGGTGCTGTCGAACTGGACGGCGCTCGCGGTCGCCGCCGAACGGCGCGGCAAGCGGGATCGCGCGGAGTTCGCGGGCCTGATGCTGCACCGGCTCGGCCTTCTGGTGCAGCGAATCGCGTTTCTCTCCGAGAGTGACCGCCGCGACGCCGAGAGCCTGGTCCAGCTTCGTATCGGAATCAACATCATCGATCTGCGGCGCGCCCGCTACGGGCTTGCGGCATCCACCATTGCCGTGATCGACGACATGCTCGATCAGCTCGCCATCGCCTGCCGCAGATATGCGGGTGATGGAATGCCGGCCGAACTTCTGACAAGCGTCGATCGGGCACTGGCCCGGGCGGTGAAGGATCCCAACGGAAAGGCGCGCGAGGACGCTCTGGTCGGCCTCGTCGGCATAAGGCGCGGCCTGTTTCCGGACGCACCGGCCTATCGGCCGCGGGCAGGCGAGAGTGTTGCGGCGTGAGATACGTGATCGATATCTACGGTGTGCTCGTGCCAGCGCTGCTGTTGTGGATCATCATCGCCTACGCACTGAGTGCTCTGCTGCGCCGCTTCATGCAGCGCTTTGATCTTTACCGGCTGGTCTGGCACCGCGCGCTGTTCGATTTCGCGATCTATGTCTGCATTCTCGGCGTCGTCGTCTATCTCTCGGAGTATCTTGCATGAAAGGGAATGTTGCCTGGCTCGGGCGCCTCGCGTTGACGCTCCTTGCCGTCGTCGCCGCGCTCGCTGTCGGCCGCGAGCTCTGGGTCTATTACATGGAGCAGCCATGGACCCGCGACGGCCGGGTGCGCGCCGACGTGGTGCAGGTCGCGCCCGATGTGTCGGGCTTCGTGACCGAAGTGTTGGTCAAGGACAACCAGAAGGTCCATCGCGGTGACGTCCTGTTCAAGATCGACCGCGAGCGTTTTGCGCTGGCGCTGCGGCAGGCCGATGCGTCGGTGGCCGGTCATCAGGCTACGCTCGATCAGGCCAATGCCGATTTGAAGCGCTACAGCGCGCTGACGACCGACGCCGTGTCGCAGCAGAAACAGGAGCAGGTGCTGGCCACCCAGCTCCAGGCCAAGGCGGCTTTCGATGCGGCCGTTGCCGACCGCGCGGTCGCCCAGCTCAACCTCGATCGCAGCGAGGTGCATGCCTCCGTGAACGGCGTGATCACTAACATGAATCTGCGTCCCGGTGCTTACGTCACGGCCGGGAAGGGCGTGATGGCGCTGGTCGACACCGACACGTTGCATGTCGAAGGCTATTTCGAGGAGACGAAACTCGCGCGCATTCGTATCGGCGACAAGGTGCAGGTCCGACTGATGGGCGAGAAGGTGACGCTGCTGGGTCATGTCGAGAGCATCGCGGCCGGCATCGAGGATCGCGACCGTGCCGAGGGGGCCAGCCTGCTTGCCAACGTCAACCCGACCTTCAGCTGGGTGCGCCTCGCCCAGCGCGTCCCGGTGCGAATCGCGCTGGATCATGTGCCTGACGGGATGTCGCTGGTGGCCGGGCGTTCGGCGACGGTTGAGGTGTTGAACTAGGCGCGACTGCCATCACTCGCTTCAAGCATTCGAATATTTCTTCAGCTCGAACCGCGCAATCTGGTTCCTGTGGACCTCATCCGGGCCGTCGGCGAGACGCAGCAAGCGCGCGGTTGCGTAGGCCTGGGTCAATCCGAAATCATTGGACGTGCCGCCGCCGCCGTGGGCCTGGATCGCCCAGTCGATGATCTGGCAGGCCATGTTGGGCACGGCGACCTTGATCATCGCAATCTCGGCTTTCGCCACCTTGTTGCCGACGGTATCCATCGCGTAGGCGGCGTTGAGCGTCAGCAACCGGGCCTGCTCGATCATGATGCGGGCTTCAGCGATGCGCTCCTGCGTCACCGTCTGCTCGGAAACCGGCTTGCCGAAGGCGACGCGGCTGCGCACCCGGCGGCACATCTTTTCCAGCGTGCGCTCGGAGAGCCCGATCAGCCGCATGCAGTGATGGATACGCCCCGGGCCGAGGCGTCCCTGCGCGATCTCGAAACCACGGCCCTCGCCGAGCAGCATGTTCTCCTTGGGCACGCGCACATCGGTGAAGACGACCTCGGAGGCGCGATCGGGCACGCCGTAGAAGCCGAACACGGGCAGGGGACGCTTGACCGCGACGCCCGCTGTGTCCATCGGCACCAGGATCATGGATTGCTGCTTGTGGCGGTCCGCATTGTCGGGATCAGTCTTGCCCATGAAAATGCAGATCTTGCAGCGCGGGTCGGTCGCGTTGGTGGTGTACCATTTTCGGCCGTTGATGACGTAATGGTCGCCGTCGCGGACGATCGAGCTTTCGATGTTGGTCGCATCGGACGAGGCGACGGCAGGCTCGGTCATGGCGAAGCAGGAGCGGATTTCGCCTGCGAGCAACGGCTTCAGCCAGCGCTCCTTGTCGTTCTCCGTGCCATAGCGCTCCAGCACCTCCATGTTGCCGGTATCGGGCGCCGAACAGTTGAAGACTTCGGGCGCGAGATGCGAGCGGCCCATGACTTCGCAAAGCGGGGCATATTCGAGATTGGTCAGGCCTGCACCGTGCCCGGAGTCCGGCAGGAACAAATTCCAGAGACCTTCGGCGCGCGCCAGCGGCTTCAGCTCCTCGACGACCGGATAGACCTTCCAGGGCCCCAGCTCCTCCGCCTCGCGATAAAAGCGTTCCTCGTTCGGATAGATGTGCCGGTCCATGAAACCGTCGAGCCTGCGCTTCAGCTCGACGACTTTGGGGGACATCGGGTAGAGCATCTTTGGTCTCCTCGATCGATGGACAGGCTGGCGCGCAATCGGCTCAGGCGACGCGATACTCTTTGAATTTCTCGCGCAGCGCCGATTTAAGCACCTTGCCGGTGCCGGTCATCGGGAACTCGTCCATGAACTCGACGGCGTCGGGCATCCACCAGCTCGCGATTTTCGGGCGCATGTGGTCGAGCAGCGTCTTGCCGTCGACGGTCGCGCCCTTCTTGCGGACGACGATGAGCAGAGGCCGCTCCTGCCATTTCTCATGGTTGATCGCGACCACGGCGGCTTGCAGCACATCGGGGTGAGACAAGGCGACGTCCTCGAGCTGGATCGAGGAGATCCATTCGCCGCCGGACTTGATCACGTCCTTGGAGCGGTCGGTCAGCGTGACGTGGCCCTGGGGGTCGATCACGGCCATGTCACCGGTGATCAGCCAGCCGTCGCGGTCCAGGCCTTCGTCGAGTTTCATGTAGCCGGACGCAACCCACGGTCCCCGCGCGCGCAGATGGCCGACGCTCTTGCCGTCGCGCGGCAGCTCGTTGCCGCCGTCGTCGACGATGCGCAAGGCGGTGCCGAAACACGCGCGGCCGGACACCTGGCGGCGGTCGAACTTCTCCTTGTCTTCGAGATGCTCGGAGCCCGGCCGAAGGCCCGGCATCGAGCAGCCCAACGCTTCGGTCATGCCCCAGGCCTGGATGTAGTCGATGTCATACTCACGCTTGAGCTTCTCGACCATCGCGCGCGGCGGCGCCGAGCCTGACGACAATGTTGCGCGAAGTGTCGAGAACCTGTTGCCGGTGCGTCCGAGCCAGTCGAGCAGGATCAGCCAGAAGCTAGGCACGCCCGCCGACAGCGTCACCTTCTCTCCTTCAAGCAATTCGTAGAGCTTGTCCGGCTCGTAATTGCGGCCGGGCAGCACCAGCTTCGAACCGGTATAGGGCGCGGTGAACGGCATGTTCCAGCCGTTGCCGTGGAATAGCGGCGCCATCGGCATCATCACCTCGCGCACACCTTCCAGGTGCCCGGGCAGGAAGTCGAAATTGCAGGAGACCATGGTCTGCAGGATCGCGGCGCGGTGCGAATAGATCACGCCCTTCGGATTGCCGGTGGTGCCGGAGGTGTAGCAGATCGTGGACGCCGACTTTTCGTCGAACTCCGGCCAGACGAAGCCGGCGTCGTTCTCTTTGTCCAGAAGCTCCTCGTAGCAATGGACGTTGGCAAGTTTGGTCTCCGGCATCCGCTCGCGCGAGCACATCACGACATAGGCTTCGATCGATTTGAGCTGCGGCGCGATTGCCTCCACGATCGGCAGCGTGGCGCGGTCGATGAACAGCAGCCGGTCCTCGGCATGATTGACGATATAGACGAGCTGTTCGGGGAACAGCCGCGGGTTGATCGTGTGCAGCACATAGCCCATGCCCGGCGCGGCGTAGAACATTTCGAAATGCCGGTGCGTATTCCAGGCCAGCGTTCCGACGCGGTCGCCGGGCATCATGCCGAGCCGCTTGAGCGCCAATGCCATGCGCTTGATGCGCGGATGGGCGTCCGCATAGGTGTAGCGATGGATGTCGCCCTCGATCTCGCGGGCGACGACCTCGGCCTCGCCGTGATAATCGGCGGCATACTGGATCAGGCCGCTGATCAGGAGCGGCATGTCCATCATCAATCCCTGCATCGTTCCTCCGGATCGCCACGTCGTTGCGCGGCGTGCGCTTGTGATGTGCGCTTGAGGTTAGCGGAACGCCACGCGACGTTCACGTAAAAAGCGAGGGACCTGATTGCATGCGTCTCTTTTTCAGGGCTAAGTGATGTGAGCTGCCGGCGAAGCAGTTTCCGCCGGGGAGGAAATGGATGTCAGCGGAAAGACACAAGACCGGTGCAGCCGGCGAATCTACAATCGACATTGCCGCACTCCGCGCGCGCTATCGCGATGAGCGCGATCGCCGCCTGCGCACCGAAGGCAAGGCGCAATATGTCGAGGTGACCGGCGAGTTCGGGCGCTATCTCGACGATCCCTGGGCCAATTCCGGATTTGCGCGCGAGGCTGTCAGTGAACAGACCGAGGTGCTCATCGTCGGCGGCGGCTTCGGCGGCCTTCTGTGTGGCGCGCGACTGCGCGCGGCCGGCATCGATGATTTCCGGGTCGTGGAAAAGGCCGCCGATTTCGGCGGCACCTGGTACTGGAATCGCTACCCTGGTGCGGCCTGCGATACCGAGAGCTACATCTACCTGCCGTTATTGGAAGAGACCGGCTACATGCCGGTGCGTAAATATGCGCGAGCCCCCGAGATCTACGAACATTCGCGCCGCATCGGCCGTCACTTCGATCTCTACGAGCGCGCGCTGTTTCAGACCGTCATCACGCGCATGGAATGGCAGGAGTACGAGGCACGTTGGCTGGTCGAGACCGATCGCGGTGATTGCATCCGCGCGCGCTTCGTCATCCTTGCTGGAGGCCCACTGAGCCGTCCGAAGCTGCCGGGCATTCCCGGTATCGAAAACTTCAAGGGACACAGCTTCCACACTAGCCGCTGGGATTACGCCTACACCGGCGGCACGGCCGAAGGTGATCTTGGTGGTCTTGGCGACAAACGCGTCGGTATCATCGGCACCGGCGCCACCGCCGTGCAATGCGTGCCGCATCTCGGCCGCTCGGCCAAGGAGCTCTACGTCTTCCAACGTACGCCGTCGGCGATCGGCGTGCGCGACGACCGCCCGACGGATCAGAGCTGGGCGCAGGGACTCAGACCCGGCTGGCAGCGCGAGCGCATGGACAATTTCACCACGGTGATCTCGGGCGAGCCATTCGAACAGGATCTGGTGCAGGACGGCTGGACCGGCCTGCTCGGCGAGATACTGCTGGCGCCGCGTCGCCAGACGCAGCCGGTGACCTCGATCGAGGAGGCGCTCAAGGTCATCGAGCAGGCCGATTATCGCAAGATGGAAGAGATCCGGGCGCGCGTCGACGCGATCGTCAAGGACGAGGCAACTGCTTCGGCGTTAAAGCCGTGGTACAAGGCCTTCTGCAAGCGGCCGTGTTTCCACGACGAATATCTCGACACCTTCAATCGTCCCAACGTGCATCTCGTCGACACCAGGGGGCAAGGCGTCGAGCGCATCACCGAGAACGCCGTCGTGGTCGACGGCAAGGCCTATGAGCTCGACTGCCTGATCTATGCGAGCGGTTTTGAAGTCGGCACCGATTACGCCCGTCGTATGGGCTTCGAGATTTATGGACGCGATGGCACGAGTCTGTCCGAGCGCTGGCGCGACGGCGTCAAGACGATGCATGGCTTCTACAGCCGCGGCTTCCCGAACTGCTTCCTGATCGTCATGGTGCAGGCCGGCCAGAGCGCCAACTTTCCGCACATCATCGACGAGCAGTCGCAGCACATCGCCTACGTGATCGCTGAAGCGCGCAAGCGCAAGGCGCGAACTCTTGAGCCGACGCTGGCGGCCGAAAACGCCTGGGTTGAGGAGGTGGTCAAAGCCGCGCTCGGACGCCAGACCTACCTCGCTGAATGCACGCCCGGCTACTACAACAATGAAGGCGTGTTCGATCCGATCGCGGCGAGAAACAGCCAGTATTGGCGCGGGCCGGTGGCATTCCTGCGGCTGCTCAACAAGTGGCGCAAGGAGGGCAATTTGGACGGACTGGAACTGTCGTATGAGCACGCCATGGAGTCGGCGCCTTCGTCCGGGTAAGCTCGGGCATTGGATCGCGCCAGAGAGAGGACATTGGACATGATCAGGGGCAGAACTGTAACTGCGGCGGTTTTCGGGGCGATGACGCTGCTCGGCTGCCTCTCGCCCGCCGCCCACGCCGCGCAATGCGGCAGTTCGCCGGCCGGCTTCGAGGCCTGGAAGCGCGAGTTCAGTGCGGAAGCGCAGGGCAAAGGCGTCGGCCAGACCGCGCTCGGGGCGCTGATGCAGACCAATTACGCCAGTGCCACCATCGCGGCCGACCGCGGCCAGCGCAGCTTCTCGCTGACACTCGACCAATTCCTCGCCAAGCGCGGCGCCACTACCATCGTCGCCAAGGGGCGCCAGCTCAAGCAGTCGCAGGCCGCCTTGTTCGCCTCGATCCAGCAGCGCTATGGCGTTCCGCCGGGGCCGCTGATCGCGATCTGGGGCATGGAGACCGGGTTCGGCAGCCAACGCGGCAACCAGAACATGCTCTCCTCGATCGCAACGCTTGCCTATGACTGCCGCCGTCCCGAATTCTTCACCGAGCAGCTCTATGCGGCGCTGAAGCTGATCGATCGCGGCACGCTGTCGGGGGCAACCCGCGGCTCGATGCACGGCGAAGTCGGTCAGACCCAGTTCATGCCCAAGAACATCCTGGCCTACGGCACAGGCAATCTCGAAGTTGCCGCCAATGCGCTGAACTCGACAGCGAATTTCCTCAAGGCCCATGGCTGGCGTGCAGGAGCCGGTTACCAGCCGGGCGAGCCGAATTTCGCCGCCATCGAAGCCTGGAATGCCGCCGGCGTTTATCAGAAGGCGATCGCCCTGATGGGACGGCAGATCGACGAGGGCGGAGGTACGGCCGCGTCGCGCTGACCAGAGCCCCGTTTCGAACGGGCTCTACCTTCTTGTTTTGGCGCGTTTTCCTTATGCGGACCGGCATCCACTTCGCTTGGGCACCCTGCTGCTCAGCAAGGCGTGATGCGCGGGCAAGAGAAAGTTGTTGCCAACTGGAACCGACGGCACGAGGTTTGCTTTGATCGAACAGGGCTGGGCATGAGGAGACTCAACATGGCAACCCAGATCGTGATGGACCAGACTGGCGACACGCGCCACGAGTTTGATCCTGGCAATGCCGAAGCGCTGGCGCGGGCCGAACGGCGCTTTCGGGAGCTGACCGGAGCGGGCTTCACCGCCGCGCTGCGAACCGGACCCGGCGAAGTCACCCGGATCCGATCGTTCGACCCGACCGCGCAGGAAACGCTGTTCTATCCCCGCCTGGTCGGCGGTTGATCTGAGCTGCTCATGATCGCGGCGGTCTGGCTCCGCGCGCCGGCGCGTGCGCGTCTGCATGCGCTACGCGAACTCTATCGGCGCTTCTTCGGCGAGAACACGCCGGATGCCCGCGGCCGGCGGCTCCTGGCCGAATGGCTGTCACCGGCGCAGCGCGCGCAATTCGAGCAGTACCGGCATTTCGATGTCGTCGGCTGCGATACCGGCAAGACCTATCGCATCCACTATGGCACCGCCGCCAATGTCCACGAGATCGACGCGGCCGGAAACGCGACAATGGGGTGGTGCTTTGTCCCGTCAGGCTTTCTCGTCCCCGGCGACGTCATGCTCGCACAGAAGATCGCACTCGAAACCGACGAAAGGGGAGCTCTCGCGCTCGCCAACAGGTTTCCGCCGGCAACGCATTCGGAGCATTTCTACCGGCGGCCGTTCTAGGGCAAGGCTATCAGTGCACGGCTATCAGTAATGTGTGGTGCGATAGGCATCCACCGCGTGCGCTGCAAAAACGCCGACGCTGCAAAGCGCGAGCAGGGCCGAGATCAGCTCGATCATAGCTCGTCCTCCTGCGGCGCCAGGGCGACGAGGTGCTGACAGCAGGAATAATCCCAGATCAGGTCGAGGAAGAATTGCATGGTGGCCGTCCCTGTATGATTTTGACAACCAGATAACCGAGCATCTGTTTCAGGCGTGTTTCGTCGCATCTGGAAACGGGTTTCTTGGGGAACCCCGGGCTGGTTTGTGCGCTGCGGAGCCGCTACATCCCGCTCTTGCTCAATCCCATTAGCCGCGAGGCGGCGCATCACATGGCGAGGCGAAATCATGGCGCAGGTCGAGTGGTTCGACGATCTCACCATTGGAATGCAGTTCAAATCCCCCGAAGTTCACGTCACCGAGGCCGACATCAAGCGGTTCGCGGCCGAGTTCGATCCGCAGCCGATGCATCTCGACCACGAAGCCGCCAAGCAGACCCTGTTCCGGGGTCTCGCTGCCTCGGGATGGCACACCGCTGCGATTGCCATGAGCCTCGCGATCCAGACCCGCCCCTTCGGCCCGCATCCGCTGATCGGCGCCGGCGTCGACGGGCTGCGCTGGACCATCCCGGTACGGCCCGATGACCGCCTGCATCTGGTTGGCGAGGTCATGAGCCTGACGCCGTCGAAGTCGAAGCCGCAGGGTATCGCACTGGTGAAATGGACCATGTTCAACCAGAACGGCGAGGAGGTTTACACCTTCACCCCGATCGCGATCGTGCCGCGGCGGGAGTAGGGCAAGGTCGGGGCCTACGCACCCCTGAAGCCCTTGCGGGTCACCGGCAGAGGTGGTCATCTCGGTCCGGGGAACACGCTGGAGGCTGACATGAAACGATCTCTTCTCGCCGCCGGGTTGCTGGCCGGCGCCTTGAGCGCAGTCGCTTTGACCGCAAGACCGGTGCAGGCGCAACAATCCAAGGTCGGCGACTGGACCATCGAAAAGCGTACGCAAGACGCACATTGCAATGCGAGCCGCGGCTACAAGGACAAGGAAGACGAGAACCGGGACTACGTCATCGTCATTACCTATTCCGAGAAGGCTATTGTCATCGTCATGATCTATGACGGCTGGGAGTGGGACAAGGTTGGTGAGATCCTCCGGGCCGATGTCGGCACCGACGACGCCGATATCATGAAGAAGGCCAAGTGGGAGGTCATGGACAAGACCACCGTGCGCGGCATCTTCGAATACGATCAGTCCATGATGGACCGGCTGTCTAAGGCCAAGCGTCTCTCGCTCGATTTCGAGGACGATGACGACGACAGCATCGAGATGCAGGTGCCGCGTGCCGGTGAAGCGCTGGCGGCGCTGAAATTCTGCGAGGAGAATCGCAAGTAAATTGCCGGAATCGGATGCGACGTCGGCGGGATCGGTGACGACAGGGTTCTGCAGCGCGCGGCGCCTGACGCATCGCGCACGTGACTCATCGCACACAGTCCGCGCGCTGTTCGCATTTATCCTAGTCTTTGGCGAAAACGTCCAAGCCGCATCCTGCGGTTGACGTTACGCAAGGACGATGTTCGATATTCCAGCATTTCGTTGCAACGTTTTCTCCGCGTCGATTGCGTCGTCCGGCCGATGACAATCCTCCACGCAAATCGGTTTTCGTCTCTCGTCGGCGAGATCTACGACGCGGCGGTCGATCCCGCGCTACGCAGCGGGGTGCTGGAACAGGTTTCGCATTTCATCGGCGGATGTGCCGCGACCATCCTGTCCAGGGACAGAGCCAGGCTCTCGATCGAGATCCATGAGCATTTCGGCAGCGAATCCCGCTTCCGCCAGCTATATCGCGACCGATATGTGGAGCTGGACCCTCTGCTCGATCGTCATCTCACGCTCGCGGCGGAACAGACGATCGGCGTAGCCGACATCATGCCTCATGCGGATTTCCTGACAACGAGCTTCTATCGCGAGTGGGTGGAACCGCAAGGAGCGATGGACCTTGCAACCGTCGCGCTCGAGACGTCGGCCACGCGCACCACGATCCTGCAGGTGTTGCGGCACCGGTCGCACGGACTCGTCGACGAGCCGATGCGTGAGCGCATGCGGCTGCTTGCTCCGCACCTCCAGCGCGCCAGGATCATGGGCCGGCAGATCAGGGCACGCTCGCATACCGTGGACGACCTTGCCGATATCTTGGATGGGCTGAGCACGGCGATCTGCCTGCTCGACGCAGATGGCCGCGTCGTGCATTCCAACGCAGCATGCCGCGGGCTGTTCGCGGATGCCAGACTGCTCGCAATGGTCGGCGACCGGATCGTGGCCCGTAACACCCAGACCGAGAAAATATTCCGTGGCCTGTGCGAAATCGATTCAGGGAACGAAACTCGTTCCGTTCCCCGCCGTCAGATCGAGCTTGCGACATCAGTTGATGGGCAGCACTATCTGCTCCACGCTTTTCCCCTGAAGCGCGATCGCACTCCATCGCGAGATGTTGCAGCCACGGTGCTGTTCGTTCAGAAGGCATCGGCGGCGACATGGCTCGCAGCCGATGCGATCGCTGCGGCCTTCAGGCTGACACCGTCCGAATTGCGCGTATTGATGGCAATTATCGAGATTGGCGGCGTTCCCGACATTGCGGCAAAGCTCGGCATCGCCGAAACGACGGTGAAGACGCATCTCGGCCGCCTGTTCGAGAAGACCGGCGCCGGCAGGCAGGCCGACCTGGTCAAGATCGCCACCGGCTTTGCCGTTCCATTCGCGCGTCGAACGAACGACGGTGACGATGCCTTGTGATTTATTTCACATGGTTCGCCGGCTATGTGCCGCAATCTCAATCCATTGTGATGAGCCGAGCTCCGGTGTCCTCCGAATGCAGGACGCGAGTCATTTGAGACTTTCGTATATCGCGTTGCAGAAAAGTGAAAAGCAGCAAGCGCCGCGAAGAGATGCCACGACGGCATCGAACGCGAGTGTGAGGAACGACAGCGCGCGGCCGGCCTGCTCATCGGTTGGAGGATTGCAGTGAGCCAGTTTGATTTTTCCGTTATCAACGTTTCAACGAACGAAATTCCCGAAAACGAGCGCATCCCTCTGCTTCGCGATTTTTACTGCCGCGGGGTGTTGAAAGCGGAGGTCGAGCCCAGGGAAGGAAAGCCGTTCGCGGCGAGCTTCACGTCCCACGTCATGCCGGAAGCCCAATTGCTGATCGGAGGATTGTGCGGAGCGCGGGTCATTCGCACCAAGCACATGGTTGCCGATGGCGATGACAGTCTGGCCCTGATCGTGAATCGATCCGGCGTGCTTGGGATATCCGAGCGAGGGCACGATCTGAGCCTCCGTGCCGGAGAGGCTGTCCTGACGAGCGCGGAGGACGTCACGACGTTCGAGCGATTGTCGCTGGGTAGCTGTTTCTCGCTGCGTGTGCCGAGACGCGTGCTGGCGCCGATGATCGTGGATGTCGATGACGCTGTGATGAGGGTCATACCGGAGAGTTCAACGGGACTTCGGCTGCTGGTCGATTACGCGGTGACGCTGGTGCGGGAGAATGCGTTCGCGATGCCCAATTTGCGCCAGCTCGGGGTCGGGCATCTGCACGATCTTCTGGCAATCGTCCTCGGTGCCACCAACGAGCCGCGGGAACTGGCCGGGCGGCGCGGCCTCAAGGCGGCACGGCTGCAGAAGGCCAAAGCCTCCATCGCCAACAATTGTTGGCGGCAGGACCTGTCGGTTGCCACGGTCGCCCACGAGCTCGGCGTGACGCCGCGTTATCTCCAGCGCCTGTTCGAGGCCGACGGCAAGACGTTCTCGTCCTTCCTGATCGAACAACGCGTCAAGCGTGCACATCGCATGTTGCGCGAACCCGGATACGCCGAGCGGACGGTCAGCTCGATCGCCTACGATGTCGGTTTCGGCGATCTCTCCTATTTCAACCGCTGCTTCCGGCGGACTTATGGCGCCACGCCCAGTGACGTCAGGAGCCGCGAGATGTCGTGACCGCGCGCGATTGAATGTCAGGTCAAATGCCGATTGGAGACGGCACGGGCGTGCGCCGCCCGCAGTTGGAGTGTTGTATTGCATGCGCCGTTTTTTCTTTGATCTTATGCTCGGCAATATCGTGAAGATCGATCCGGGTGGCATGGTGTTCGAATGCCCCGAAGCGACATTCGTGGTGGCCAACGAGATGGCAAGCCACCTGTTCGTCTGGCGCGACGATTTGCGCGGCCGCGATGCCTGCATCCGGGTCAGAGACACCGACGGGCGCGAGATCTATCGCGCCGCGGTCTGGTCGGAGAATCTGGAGAAGGTCGGCTGGGACGAGGCGTGAGCGTCCCGGTGCGGTATTGCAACTCCGCATCAGCAGCGCCCAAAACGGATGTCCGTTCGTTCCGGCCGGCTCGATCCGCCGGGCCGGCGTCCTCCGATCGGAGGATGCCGCATGCTGTGGTTGTGGTATGCTTGGTGATATTGATCACCCAGGCCATTTATAGCCATGCACGGACCACGGAAACTGCCCGACCTGGTCGAGGCCATCTACGATGCCGGGCTCGATCCCTCGCTGTGGAATAACGTCGTCACCGGCATCCGCGACTTCGTCGGCGGCCAGGCCTGCGGGCTGTTTTCCAAGGACTCGGTCAGCAAATTCGGCGTCACGCACTATTATTGCGGGGCGGACCCGCACTACATCCGGCTCTATTCCGAGACGCATTCGAAGTTCGATCCGCTGACAGTCCTGCCGCCGCATGGCCAGATCGTCAGCATCCCGGATCTCGTCAATTTCGATGAATATCGGCGAGGACGCTTTTACCAGGAGTGGATGCGGCCGCAGGGTTGCAGCGATGCGGCCAACGTCGTGCTCGAGAATTCGAATCCGAACTGCCCGGTGATGATGACGGTGCTGTCGGGCCGCCGGATGGTGGATCCCGTGATGAAGCACCGCCTCTCGCTGGTCGTCCCGCACGCCAGCCGCGCGTTGCTGATCAACCGCGCCATGACCTCGCAACTGACGCTGGCGACAGCGCTGGCGGAGGTCCTGGACAATCTTGCCTGCGGCATCTTCCTGCTCGATGGTTTCTGCCGGGTGGTGCACGCGAATTCCGCGGGGCACGATTTGCTTGCGGCCGACGATCTGGTTCGGTCCGTTGCGGGGCAATTGGTGACCAGCAGTGCGGAGGCCAATCAGACGCTGCGGGAAGCGTTCACGGCCCGCAATGAAATTGCCCTGCTTGCCACAAAGGGGCATGCGTTTTCACTGCTTTCGCCTTCGGGCGAGCGTTACGTCGCGCACATCCTGCCGCTGTCGTCCGTCCTGCGGGACCGCAGCGAGCGGGTGGTCGATGCCGTCGGTGCGCTGCTCCTGCGCCAGGTATGGCCCGGCGGACAGTCCTACGGCGAATTGATCGCGCGGACATTCGACCTTACGCCGGCCGAGCTGCGCGTGTTCGTGTCGATCGTCGAGGTTGGCGGCGTCCCGGAGACGGCGGTCGCGCTCGGTATCGCGGAAACGACGGCGAAGACGCATCTGCACCGCGTGTTCGCCAAGACGGGCGTTTCGCGTCAGGCTGATCTCGTCAAGCTTGCAGCAGGGTTCTCCAATCCGCTCGTCAACTAGACCGTTGATTTTGCCATCGCGATTGAACCTTTCGCTCCCGCGAAAGACTCACGGAAGCCGCCAGGCATGAAGAACATGTCGCCATGTCCATGTGTCACCATTGGCTCTTCCGATGCCCCGACCTCCAAAGCCGTCCGAGTTGATCGAGACTATCTATGACGCGGGTCTCCACCCGGAGTTGTGGAGCGATGTCGTTGTCAAACTCAATGCCTTCATCGGCAGCCAGGCCTGTGGTCTGATTTCGAAGGACCCGGTCAGCAAATCGGGCGCGACGCATTATTACTGCGGAGTCGATCCGCACTACATTCAGCTCTATGCGGAGACCTACTCCCGGTACGACCCGCTCGCTCGGCTTCCGCGCTACGGCGAGGTGCGCAACATCCCCGATCTCGTGGATTTCGACGAATATCGCCGCGGCCGCTTCTACCAGGAATGGCTGCGCCCCCAGGGCTGCGTCGACGTCGCCAACGTGGTGCTGGAGCAGTCGAAGTCGCCGTGTCCGATGCTGATGACCGTGATCCCGGGCAGGGAGATGCTCGACGCCGAGCAACGGGCGCGGATGCAGTTCCTGGTTCCGCATGCGAGCCGGGCGCTGCTGATCAACCGGGCCATCGAACGGAAGCAGCAGCGCGCGATCGCGCTCACCGACGTCGTGGACCGACTCAACGCGGGCGTCATTCTGCTCGATTCGACCTGTCATATCGTCCACAGCAATCTGGCCGCGGAGACGATCCTGGCCGTCGATGATGTCCTGCGGTCTGTCTCGGGCCGGTTGGTGGCAAGCTCCTCCGCTGCAAACTCGGCCCTGCGCGATATCTTCCGCGACACAAGCGAAGTCGCTTTGGCGGCATCTTCGGGGCGGAAAATTCCGCTGATATCGCGTGACGGTTCCTACTACGTCGCGCAAATCATCGCGCTGCCGTCATTGCTGCGCGAGGGGACGGCCGAGCGCAGTTCGGCCGTAGGAGCCTTGTTCATCTGGAAAGCGGAACTCGACGGCCGCTCATGTGCCGGTCTCATTGATCGCACCTTCGAACTCACGCCTGCGGAACTGAGGGTCTTGCAGTCGATCGTCGATGTCGGCGGCGTGCCGGAGACCGCGGTTGCGCTCGGTATCGCAGAGACGACGGTGAAGACGCATCTGCATCGGGTGTTCGCCAAGACCGGCGTTTCTCGTCAAGCCGATCTCGTCAAGCTCGCAGCTGGATTCTCCAATCCGCTCGTGCACTGAGACGCGTTCAAAACGCAGGCGAGTCGCAGCAGCTCGCAATAGGTTCAATCAGAAACATCATTAGAAAGTTATCGCGCGTCGTTCGATCGAATGACGCGTTTTTCCGCGCTCTATTCTACTGAACATCACGCGGTCTGTTGTTCGACATGTCAGGCATTGTGTGAAGCAACTCACTGCAGGCGGAAGTGGATCCCGTCAATCTCTCGAACAGGTTGAGAGGAGATTGTCATGCGAACGGCGTCACCGGTTCTGACAGGCAGGTTCCGCGATATCGTCGCCCGCATAGGCGCGGTACTCCGCGCGCAGCGGGAAATCGACGCGCAGCGCGTGTTGCAACGCTATCGTCACCTGCTGGACCAGCCGCACGAAGCGCCGTGTTTGAATGAAATTATTCCCGTCTCCCGTGAAGAGGATACTTTTGAAAATGCCAACGGAGTTGATCCGCGCGAGCGTAAGACCGGCCACCCCAAATTCGAGCGTGCGTAACGTCAGCATCGTCGCCATTGCGCTGACCGCGGCGCTCGTTGCTCTCCAACTGGTCGGCCTCGCGATGCTGGAGCGATCGCACGCTTACGCGCATCCGTCGGTTCCACTCGTGCCGGCCGTTTGCACCGAGAGCGCCGATATCCCTGTCTTGCAAATTCCCTACGACTGACCCGAGGGCGGATTGTGCCTGATGTCACGACTGTGATGCTGCTCAGCGCCGCCGTGTTCGCCGGTGCGTTCGTCTCCGGGCTCTCGGGATTTGCCTTTTCCGCAGTGGCGGGCGCCATCCTGCTCCGGGTGTTTCAGCCGCTCGAAGCCGTGCCGCTGATGATGGCGTGCAGCATCGGCGTGCAGGCCACCAATCTGTGGGCGCTTCGGCGCAATATTCGCTGGGAAGGCAGTCTGCTGCTGATCGTCGGTGGCTTGATCGGCGTTCCCATTGCGGTGGCGCTGCTCCAGAGCACCGATACGCATCTGCTCCGGCGCGGCTTCGGCATCATCGTTGCACTCTATGCGGCCTACATGCTGCTGCGGCCGACGCTGGTGACGGCCGGCGAGGCGGTCGGACGACACTGGGTCGCGTTGATCGGGTTCGGGGGAGGGCTGGTCGGCGGGCTGACCGCGATGCCCGGCGCGATCCCGACGATCTGGTGCGACATGCGCGGCGTGCCCAAGAGCGAGCAGCGCGGTCTGGTGCAGCCGTTCATCGCCGCGATGCAGCTGTTCGCGATCGCGCTGCTGATCGGACATCAGGATCTGTCGTCAAAAGTCTTCGTCGATCTCGCGGTCAGCCTGCCGGCGCTGTTCGCCGGCTCCGCGCTCGGCGTGATCGCGTTCCACAGGGTCAACGAGACGGTCTTTCGCAAGACCGTGCTCGTTTTGTTGTTGCTGTCAGGGATTTCCCTGATCTAGTGCCCGACGGGTTGCACCGGCGCCGCGCTGGTGTCGCTGCCGTGATGCGTCAGCGGCTTCATGCCGGTGACCGTCCGCAGCAGCACATAGAACACCGGCGTCAGGAACAGGCCGAATACGGTGACGCCGATCATGCCGGAGAACACGGCGACGCCCATGGCGCGCCGCATCTCCGAGCCGGCACCGGTCGAGAGCACCAGCGGCAGCACGCCCATGATGAACGCCATCGAGGTCATCAGGATTGGGCGCAACCGCAGCCGACTCGCCTCGATGGCGGCCCGGACCGGCGTGCGGCCTGCGAACTCGAGCTCGCGCGCGAATTCGACGATCAGGATCGCGTTCTTGGCCGAGAGTCCCACCAGCACGATCAAGCCGATCTGGGTGAAGACGTTGTTGTCGCCCTTGGAGATCCAGACGCCGAACATCGCAGCCAACAGGCCCATCGGCACGATCATGAGGATTGAGAGCGGCAAGGTCAGGCTTTCATAGAGTGCGGCCAGCACCAGGAACACCAGCAGGATCGCCAGCGGGAACACCCAGAGGCCGGAATTTCCGGCGATGAACTCCTGATAGGTCAGGTCGGTCCATTCGAAGGCGAAGCCGGGCGGCAATGTCTCCGCCGCGATCCGCGTCGCGACCTCCTGTGCCTGGCCGGAGGAAAAGCCGGGCGCAGCCGCCGCGTTAATGTCGGAGGACAGAAAGCCGTTGTAGCGGATCGCGCGCTCGGGGCCCGCGCTCTGGCGGATCGTGAGCAACGCCGACAGCGGCACCATGTCGCCGGAGGACGAGCGCACCTTCAACTGCCTGATGTCGTCGGCACGCGCGCGGAACGGCGCGTCGGCCTGCACGTAAACGGAATAGGTGCGGCCAAACTTGTTGAAGTCGTTGACGTAGTAGGAACCGAGATAGATCTGGAGCGTGTTGAACACCTCCGTCACGGGGACGCCGAGCTGGAGCGCCTTGGTGCGGTCGATGTCGGCAAAGAGCTGGGGCACGTTGACCTGGAAGCTCGAGAACACGCCGGCGATCTCCGGTGCCTTCTGCATCGCCGCCATGAACGCATTCGTCGCCTGGTTCAGCGCCTCATAGCCGAGGCCGGCGCGATCCTCGATCTGCAGCTTGAAGCCGCCGATGGTGCCGAGACCGTTGACCGGCGGCGGCGGGAACATGGCGATGAAGGCTTCCTGAATCCCGGAGTATTTCTTGTTGAGGTCGGCCGCGATTGCATTGCCGCTCAGCGCGGGGCTCTTGCGCTCGTCGAACGGCTTCAACGTTGAGAACACGATGCCGGCGTTGGAGGAGTTGGTGAAGCCCGAGATCGACAGGCCCGGGAATGCAACCGAGCTCTCGACACCGGGCTGGGTCAGCGCGATGTCGCTCATCTTGCGGATGACGTCTTCGGTGCGGTCCAGCGTTGCGCCATCAGGCAGTCGTGAGAAGCCGACCAGATACTGTTTGTCCTGACCCGGCACGAAGCCGCTCGGGACCTGCTGGAACAGGAAGGCGGTGAGGCCGACCAGGACCACATAGAGGCCCATGACGGCCGCCTTGCCCGAGATCACCTTGGTGACGGTGCCGCTGTAATTCTCCGACGAGCGTGTGAACACCTTGTTGAAGCTGCGGAAGAACCACCCGAGGCTCTTTTCCATGATGATCGTCAACCGGTCCTTCGGCTCGTTGTGTCCCTTGAGCAGCAGGGCCGACAGCGCCGGCGACAGCGTCAGCGAGTTGACGGCCGAGATCACGGTCGAGATCGCGATCGTCAGCGCGAACTGCTTGTAGAATTGCCCGGTGAGGCCGGAGATGAAGGCGAGCGGCACGAACACGGCGATCAGAACCATGGCGATCGCGATGATCGGCCCCGACACCTCGCGCATCGCCTGGTAGGTCGCATCGCGCGGCGACAGCCCGCCCTCGATGTTGCGCTCGACGTTCTCGACCACGACGATGGCGTCGTCGACCACGATGCCGATCGCAAGCACCAGGCCGAACAGGCTGAGCGCGTTGATGGAGAAGCCGAAGACGTGCATCACCGCGAAGGTGCCGACGATCGACACAGGCACCGCCAGCAGCGGAATGATCGAGGCGCGCCAGGTCTGGAGGAACAGGATCACCACCAGCACCACCAGCGCGATCGCCTCCAGCAGCGTGTGGATCACGGCCTCGATCGACGAGCGGACGAATTGGGTCGGGTCGTAGACGATCTGGTAGGACACGCCTTCCGGCATGTTCTTCTTGATTTCGGCCATGGTGGCGCGAACGTGGTCGGAGATCTCGAGCGCATTGGAGCCGGGCGCCTGGAAAATCGGGATCGCCACCGCCTGCTTGTTGTCGAGCAGCGAACGCAGGCCGTATTGCGAGGCGCCGAGCTCGATGCGTGCGACGTCGCGCAGCCGCACCACCTCGCCACGCGTGCCGGTCTTGACCACGATGTCGCCGAACTGCTCCTCGTTCGCAAGCCGTCCCTCGGCGTTGACGGACAGTTGCAGGTCGATGCCCTTGACGTTCGGGGAGGAGCCGACCACGCCGGCGGCGGCTTCGACGTTCTGCGCCTGGATCGACTTAACGATATCGCTTGCGGTGAGGCCGTGTTCGGCGGCCTTCTGCGGATCGACCCACACCCGCATCGAATAGTCGCCGGCGCCATAGAGTTGAACATCGCCGACGCCGTCGATCCGCGCCAGCCGGTCCTTGACGTTGAGCACGGCGTAGTTGCGCAAATACGTCATGTCGTAGCGATTGTTCGGCGACAGCAGATGCACCACCATGGTGAGGTCGGGCGAGGACTTCTTGGTGATGATGCCGAGCTGCCGCACCACAGCGGGCAGGCGCGGCTCGGCCTGCTGCACGCGGTTCTGCACCAACTGCGTCGCCTTGTCAGGATCGGTGCCGAGCCGGAACGTCACCGTCAGAGTCATCGCGCCGTCGGTGGTCGCCTGGCTCGACATGTAGAGCATGTTCTCGACGCCGTTGATCTGCTCCTCGATCGGCGTCGCCACCGTTTCCGCGATCACCTTCGGATTGGCGCCGGGATAGGTCGCGCGCACCACCACCGAGGGCGGCACGACGTCGGGATATTCCGAGATCGGCATCGCGAACAGCGAGATCAGGCCCGCGAGAAAGATCAGGACCGACAGCACGCCGGCGAAAATCGGACGATCGATGAAGAATTTCGAGAGATTCATGGCCTTGCCCCTGCGCGAGAGACGACTCTCCCGTCATTCCGGGGTGCGGACAAAGCCGCGAACCCGGAATCCAGAAGTATGTCTAGGTGGTTCAACGATTTCGACATTCCGGTTCGCGCTGCCCGCGCGCTCCGGCATGGCGGAGACGCTAACGCTGCACGACGTCCTGATTGCTGTGGTTGGACGCCTGCTGCGGCCCGCCCGCGCCCATTGCCGCGATCTCCGTCTTGAGCAGGGCACCCGGGCGCACGCGCTGGAGGCCGTTGACGATGATGCGGTCGCCGGTCTTCAGCCCTGCCGTCACGATACGCAACCCGTCCACCGAGCCGCCGAGCGTGATCGACCGGTAGACCGCGCGGCTATCGTCGCCGACCGCCATCACGAACTTCTTGTCCTGATCGGTGCCGATCGCGCGCTCGTCGATCATCACCAGCGCCTGCTGCTTCGGTTGGCCCATGCGCACGCGGGCGAACTGGCCGGGAATGAGACGCCCGTCCTCGTTTCTGAACACCGCGCGGACGCGGATGGTGCCGCTCTGGCCGTTGACCTGGTTGTCGATGAGCTGGATGTGGCCCTTCGCCGAGAGGCCGCCTGAGGTCGCCATCTCCACCGGGATCTGGTCGAGATTGCCGCGCTTGCCGGAGCTATCTGCGATCGAGTTCAGCGCCCGCAGCACCACCTCCTCATCCGCATCGAACGACGCGTAGATCGGATTGACCGAGACCAGCGAAGTCAGCACGGGGGAGGCGGTACCGGCGGCGACGAGATTGCCGACGGTGATCTCGATCTTGCCGACGCGGCCGTTCACGGGCGCGCGCACCTCGGTGTAGTCGAGATTGAGCTTTGCGGTCTGGAGCGTCGCCTCGGCCGCCTTCACGTTGGCGATGGCCTCGCGGTAGGCATTGTCGCGCTGGTCGTAGTCGCGCCGCGTGACCACCGCGTTGCCGACCAGCTGCGCGCCGCGCTCGAGCTCATTCTGCGTGAACACCACGCGCGCTTTCGCGGCTTCGAGCTGCGCCGCGGCCTTGTCCACCTCGGCCGCGTAGGGCGCTGGATCGATCTTGAACAGGACGTCGCCAGCCTTCACCAGCGCGCCTTCGGTGAAGTTGGTCGCAAGGATCGCACCCGCGACGCGCGGGCGAAGCTCGACGCGTTGGATAGCCTCGAGCCGGCCGGAGAAATCGTCCCACAGCACCGTCTGCTTTGGTTCGATCAGCGCGACCGTGACAGGGACGGCTTGCTCGGCCGCGGCGGTCGCGGTCGCCTGCGCGGCACGAAAGTAATGGCCCGTCGCGATCGAGCCGGCTACGACGAGAGCGCCCACGATGGCGATGCCGCCGAGAACGCGGCGAACACGGCCAGGGCGAGAGGTATTTTGGGAGGGGGGCATTTGCGCGCTCCAGATATGTAGTGTTCACTACAGATGTGGAGCTGGATACCGCAGCGCAAGATACTTATGTACCGTCCGCTAAGAAAATTGTAGCCGCTTACCGCAAGAGTTGGCAAGTGGAAGAGAAAATAAAGCGAGAACAAAGAGATAGGATCTGGCGTTAGGTTGAGAGACGACGCCGATTTTGAGGAGAACAGGCACATGGGCATAGGACGCCCCCGCGAATTCGACGCCGAAACGGCGTTGGACCAGGCGATGGAAGTGTTTTGGCGCCATGGCTACGAGGGTGCCACGATCGCTCAGTTGACCGAGGCCATGGGGATCAATCCGCCCAGCCTCTATGCCTGTTTCGGCAACAAGGAAGGGCTGCTGAAGGCCGCACTCGACCGCTACACCAAATTGCGCAACGTCTGGATGGATGAGGTGGTGGCGGCACCCACCGCCCGCGACGTCGCGGAGCGGATGCTGATGGGCATCGCCGACAAGCAAACTGATCCGGCCAACCCGCCGGGCTGCCTGCTTGTGCAGGGCGGCATTGCGTGCGGCACCGGATCAGAGAGCGTCCCTTTTGAACTCGCCGCCCGCCGCGCCGAGAACGAAGATCAGCTCCGCGATCGCTTCATTCGCGCAAAGGCCGAAGGCGATCTCAAGGAGAGCGCCGACCCCGCGGCACTCGCACGCTATGTCTCAGCGGTATCCGTCGGTATGGGCGTGATGGCGTCTTCGGGCTCGGACCGCGAAGCGTTGCAGCAGGTCGCGAGTGTCGCCGTACAGGCGGTCGAGGCGCAATCGACTGAAAGAACCTGACGACCGTTGGCGTCTTCGCCTCTCATCTCACCGATTGCGTGGCAGCCAACGACGGCGGCGGGACGAAGCCGCCGAACGCGCATTCGATCAATCCGGCGAGCGCAATCGTGGTGCGGTCCTCGAGATAAGCTCCGATGATCTGGACGCCGATCGGCAGGCCCGATGGCGTGCGCTCGATCGGAACGGCCGTTGCAGGCAGTCCGCAGGTCGAAGCGGGGTCTCCCCAGATGAAGCCCGCATCGGCATAGTTGTAGAGCTGTCCGTCGATATCGAGTTGCCGCGCGTCGAACGGCTCGGACTGGTCCTGTGGAAAGGCCGGCACGGCGGCGGCCGGGTAGATCACTGCGTCGAAATCGCGGAACAGCTCCTGCCATCGTTGTTGCAGCTGCAGGCGCGCCGCATCGGCCGCCAGCCATTCACGATGGATCATCGCCCAGCCGCGCGCGCGCTCTGCCTGCAGGCTGCGGTCGTCGGGCGAGAGTGCCGCGGCAACGCCTTCCGCCTCTGCGAGGGCGGCCGGTGTCAGGCGTGGACTTCGCGCCGCGTTCAACAGCTTCATGTAGAGCCGCGCGGATTCGGCGAGGTCGGGCAGCGACGCGCTCGAGCGCGAAACCCGCGCGCCTGATCGTTCGAGCCGTTCCGACAGCCGCCCGATGGCGGAACGCACGGCATCGCCCGTCGGCATCAACGGATGCGTATCGATCACGAGGATCCTGAAATCCCTGAGCTGGTCGTGGCGCGGGGCCGGCAGCGCAAGACGATAGCCGATCCCGTCGCGCGTCTCATCCGGCCCCGCGATCACGTCGAGGGCGAGCGCAAGGTCCGAGGCGGTGCGCGTCATCGGCCCGACGACGGCCAGATCGCCCTGGCCAGGCGCGGGCGGTGCCGGCGGAAGGCTGTATCCGCGCAGCGGGACCAGGCCGAGGCTCGGCTTGTGTCCGAACACACCGCAGAAATGCGCCGGGACCCGGATCGAGCCGCCGATATCCGAGCCCATCGAGAGCGGACCGAATCCCGCGGCCAGCGCCGCGCCCGATCCGCCTGAAGAGCCGCCGGGCGATCGGCCGAGGTCCCACGGATTGTTCGTCGTCCCGTAGATATCATTGTAGCTCTGAAAATCCCGCAGACCGATCGGGATGTTGGTCTTGCCGATGATGATGGCGCCCGCCGCCTTCAGCCGCGAGACGACAAGGGCGTCCTCCGCCGGTTGGAAATCTTTGAAATGCGGAAAGCCCCATGTCGTCGGCAGGCCGGCGACGTTGAACGGTTCTTTCAACGTCACGGGGATGCCGAGCAATGGCAGGCGCTCGCCGCGGCCAAGCGCGGCATCAGCGGCGCGTGCGGCGTCTCTTGCGCGATCGAAATCGCGAACGATGACGGCATTGATCCGCCCGTCCAGCGCCTCGATGCGCGCGATCGTATGCTCGATCAACTCCGACGCAGAAAGTTTGCGTGCGTGCCGGGCGCTCAGCAGTGTGCTGATCGAACCATAGTCCCAGTCAGTGGCGGTCAATCCGGGCGGCATCACGATCTCCATTGCCTTGCATCGCCGCGCTGATGTCGTTCGGCTGCAAATCAATCCGAGGATTGAGCATGCAGTTTGGCAGATGGGATGAGGAGGCCGCGCAACGGGAACCAGATCTGTCCGCCGGTCGGGGTCCGAAGGCGGCGCCAGGCAATCAGATCGCGGGATACGCACCTCTTGCCGCGATCTATGCGCGATCGATGGGCTCTGTACGCGCTGCTGCTCACGTGGCATTGGGGGCGGTGAAGCCTGGATACTGACGAGCATGTTCGCCCTGACATTCCTTGGCACTTCGGCGAGCGTTCCGTCCGCGGAGCGCAACCATCCCGCTCTCCTGGTGGAGGCAGCGGGCAAGCGCGTTCTCATCGATTGCGGCGAGGGCACGCAGCGCCAGTTGCTGCGCAGCGGCGCGGGCTTTCGACGGCTTGACCGCATCCTGCTGACGCATGCCCATCTCGATCACGTGCTCGGCGTCCCCGGTCTCTTCTCGACGCTGGGGTTGCGCCAGCAATCGGACGCAACGACCGTTCACGGAGGGCAGGGCACGCTCGACATCGTCATCCGCATGCTTGCCGGTCTGTGGGGCGCGGGCAGGGCGCCGATCCCTGTTGAGTTCGCGCCGCTGATCGAAGGACTGGTTATCGACGTCGGCGACTTCACCATCGATTGCTTTCCGGTCCGCCACCGCGACACCGACAGCTTTGGATTTTCTTTCCAGAGTCCCTCACGTCGCCATCTTGAGCGGGCGCGCCTCGCCGAGTTCGGCGTTCCCGATGGGCCGCTGCGCGGAGAACTGGCCGCGGGACGACCAGTCGTGATCGCCGGCCGCACGATCGATGCGGAAGACGTTCTGGGGCCGCCGAGCGGCGGCAGGAAGCTCGTGGTGATCGGCGACACCGAAACAACCGAGGGGCTGTCCAAACATGTGGCCGACGCCGACCTGCTGGTGATCGAGGCGACCTTCCTCGATCGCGACGCCGCGACCGCACGGAACTATGGCCATCTCACCGCACGCGAAGCGGCTTCATTGGCCGCCGCGAACAACGTCGGGCAACTCGTGCTGAATCACATGTCGGGGCGTTATCGGGACGAAGAGATTTTGGCCGAAGCGAGGACGATTTTTCCAAGCACGCGGATCGCCGCCGACTTCGATCGCATCGTGATTTAGCGGCAGCGCTCAAAGAGAGCGCAACCTCTGACGGTCTGATTGTGAGCCGCTTAACCTGCGGTGGCTGGGGAACTAGGATTCGAACCTAGACAAACAGAGTCAGAGTCTGTTGTGCTACCGTTACACCATTCCCCAACGGAATAGCCGAACAAATTCAATGACTTGTTGATTTGTCTGGCTGCGGCCGATGGCGCTTATCGCGCAAATCACGGCTCAGGCGTGGAGGGTTTCTACCCGCTCGGCTGTGGGCTGGCAAGCGCTGCGACGCAGGGCTGTTTTGCGGTTCACCTGCGGCCTGCGGGCCGTGGGGTGGAGGCTCCGGCGGAGCGCCGCGGCGGCGCGCGACCGTTTGCCTCATCCGAAATCACGCTTCCCGGTCGGATCGTTACGCGCCCCATCGTCCTTCGGACACACAACAAGGAGATCCATGATGCCCTATGTCGATGGTTTCGTGCTGGCCGTGCCGAAGGACAAGATCCAGGCCTACAAGGCGCTGGCGACAACGGCCTGCGCGATCTGGATGGAGCACGGTGCGCTCGATTATGTCGAAAGCATCGGCGACGACGTGCCCTATGGCGAGCTCACCTCGTTTCCGCGTGCGGTGATGGCGAAGGAGGACGAGATCGTGGTGTTTTCCTGGATCGTCTATCGCGACCGGGAGACTCGCGACGCCGTCAACCAGAAGGTGATGGCGGACCCTCGCCTGAAGTTGGACAGCATGCCGTTCGACAGCAAGCGCATGATCTATGGCGGCTTCACGACGCTGCTGAGGGCGAGCGACCCCGTGGGGTGAGGCGCTGACCCAGCCCACACGTCGGTGCTTGTCTATGCAGCATCGTGGCAAGCCGTTTTGCTTGCCGGTACCGGGCCAGCATGCCATCCTCTCATCGCCAGGCATAAACAAACGGAAGCGGGCGCTTAGCCGAGCTTCCAAAAAATCTGGTTGGGGAAACCCTTTGGGAGGTCTGATTTCATGAGATTGAAGCACGTCACCGGGCTGCTTTGCGCGGCCGCGATATCCGTTGCGTTCGCTTCTGGCACGCAGGCCCAGGACAAAATTGTCAAGATCGGCGCGATCCTGCCGATGTCCGGCGGCACCGCCTCGATCGGGGCGCACGCCAAGGCGGCGCTCGAGGTCGCCATGGATATCATCAACAACGCTCATCCCGAACTCGAGACTCTGCCGCTGGCCAAGAACGCAGGCCTTGCGGGCCTCGGCGGCGCCAAGATCGAGATCGTGTTCGCCGACAACCAGGGCAACCCGGCAACAGGCCAGAACCAGGCGCTGCGCCTGATTACGGAAGACAAGGTGGCCGCCGTGTTCGGCTCCTATCAGTCCGGCGTCACGCTGACGTCGAGCGCGATCGCTGAGAAATACGGCATTCCCTTCCTGAACTCCGAGTCGGTCGCCGCCAATCTCACCGAGCGCGGCTTCAAATGGTTCTTCCGCACCACGCCGATCGCCACCGACTTCGCCAAGGCCTATGTCGATTTCCTCGCCGACATCAAGGCGCAGGGCGCCAAGACCGATGCAATCGCGCTGGTTCACGACAACACCGAATACGGCACCTCGGTCGCCAACACGATCAGCGCCGCCTTCAAGGAGAAGGGCCAGGCCATCGCAATTGACGTCGCCTATCCCGTCAACGCGACCGATGTTCAGGGCCAGGTGCTCCAGCTCAAGGACAAGAAGCCCGACGTGATCATCATGATCAGCTACACGTCGGATGCGATCCTGTTCGCCAAGACCATGCAGTCGCTCGACTACAAGCCGGCGGTGCTTTTGGCCGATGACGCCGGCTATTCCGATCCCTCCTTTATCAAGGCGGTCGGCAAGATATCGCAAGGCGTCTTCAACCGTTCGTCATGGTCGGTGGGGCCGGCCGGCTCACCGTCGGCCATCATCGCCGACATGTACAAGAAGAAGAGCGGCGAGGAGATGGACGACACCGTCGGCCGTCAGATGCAGGGCTTCTTCGTGCTGGCCGACGCGATCGACCGCGCCGGCTCGACTGAGCCTGCAAAAATCCAGGCCGCGCTGAAGGCGACGGATCTGAAGCCCGAGCAATTGATGATGGGCTACAAGGGCGTGAAGTTCGACGACAAGGGCCAGAATATTCTCGCGTCCGGGCTCATCATCCAGCTCCAGGACGGCGAGAACTACACCGCGGTGTGGCCGAAGGCCAACGCCGCGAAGGCGCCGGTGCTGCCCTACAAGGGCTGGTGAGATTTGAAGGCGGGGCTGCGCGCCCCGCCACTCCCGAAATGATTTGATCAGAGCAACACTGGCTCATGTCCTTTGTCCTCGTACAGGTGATCGTCGGCGGGCTTCTGCTTGGCGCCGTCTACGCCCTGTTTTCCTCAGGCCTCACACTGGTCTGGGGCATGATGAACATCGTCAATTTCGCGCATGGCGATTTCGTCATGCTCGGCATGTATGTCGCCTATGTCGTCTACACCCTGATGGGGGGAGGGCCGATCCTCGGCGCGCCGCTGGCGACGCTGGTGCTCGCGACCGTCGGCGTCGTGGTCTATTTCGCCCTGATCCGCGATATCATGAAAGGGCCGATGCTGGCGCAGATTCTCGGCACTTTCGGGCTTGCGCTATTGCTGCGCTATTCCGTGTTCTGGTGGTTCGGGGCCAACTTCCTGTCGATGCCTCCGAACATCGTGGGGGGCACTTATGCGTTCGCGGGCCTGCGCATCGAGGCCTCGCGGCTGCTTGCCGGCGTAGTCGCGCTGCTCGTCACGCTCGGGCTGCATCTGCTGCTGACGCGGACGTCGCTCGGTTCGAAGATGCTGGCGGTGGCGGAGGATCAAACCGCAGCCCAGCTGATGGGCATCCGTCCCGACACCATGCAGGCAATTGCCTGGGCGATTGCGGCGGGCGCCACAGGGCTTGCCGGCGCGCTGATTGCGAACTTCTTCTACATCGTGCCGACCGTCGGCGAGACGCTCGGCATCGTCGCCTTCGTCACGGTGTCGCTCGGCGGCTTTGGGAGTGTGCCGGGCGCCCTCGTTGCAGGCCTGCTGATCGGCGTGATCGAGTCGCTGTCGGGCTATCTGATCGGCGCGATCTACAAGGACATCGTCGTCTATGTCCTGTTCCTGCTCTTCCTCTGGTTCCGGCCACAGGGCCTGATGGGGAAGATGTGATGAGCAAGCTGTGATGCGGCGCTTGATCTGGCTCTCAGTTGTCGCGGCGATTGCGATCGCCTATCCGCTGCTGCTGTCCTCGCCGTTCCAGCAGCGCGTGGGCGCGCTGGTGCTGCTTTATGCGATTGCGGCATCCGCATGGAATATCGTCGGCGGCTATGCCGGCCAGGTTTCGGTCGGCCACGTCGTGTTCTTCGGCTGCGGTGCTTATGCCGCGATGGGATCTTACGCAAAGTTCGGCCTGTCGCCCCTGTTCGGCATTCCCGGCGGGATCGTGCTCGCCGTGGCGCTGGCCGCGATCATCGGCGTGCCGACGCTGCGCCTGTCGGGCCATTATTTCAGCATGGCGACAATCGCGGTCGCCGAGACGATGCGGCTGATCGTAACCAACACCGACTGGCTCGGTGCGGCGGTCGGGCTCTCCGGGCCGACGGTGCCGCGCAACATCTTCGATCTCTCGTTCCTGTCGTCGCTGCCGTACTACTATCTCTTCCTCGCAATCCTCGCGATCACTCTGTTGATCACCTGGTGGATGACCAACAGCCGCATGGGATTTTACTTGCGCGCGATCAAGGATTCCGAGCGCGCGGCGCGCTCGCTCGGCGCACCCGCCAGCCGCACCAAGCTCTACGCCTACATGCTGAGTGCGGCGCTGACGAGCGTTGCCGGCGCGCTCTATGCCATGATGTTCGGCTTCGTCGATCCCGAGTCGGGATTCGGCATCCTGATTTCGGTGAAAATTCTGATCATGGCGGCGCTCGGCGGGGCAGGGCTATTGTTCGGACCTTTGGTCGGTGCCGCGATCCTGGTGCCGCTGGAGGAGATCTCCAACAGCTGGCTCGGCGGCAAGGGCGCCGGGCTCACCTTCGTGCTCTATGGCGCGATCATCGTCGTGATCGCGCGTTTCCAGCCGGGTGGCTTGCTCAGCCTGCTCACGCGGCGCAGCAAACCGACCAAGGACACGGGAGCTGGCCATGCTCCTTGAGGCACGCGCAATCACTAAGGCGTTCGGCAGCTTCAAGGCGGTGGACGACGCCTCCGTGACCTTGGAGCAAGGCGACATCCTCGGCTTGATCGGCCCGAACGGCGCGGGCAAGTCCACCTTCTTCAATTGCCTGACTGGCGATCTCAAGACCACCTCGGGCCGCGTCCTGTTCGAGGGCCGCGACATCACCGACTTCACGCCGGAGCTGCGCGCCGGACTTGGGCTCGCCCGTACCTTCCAGGTGCCGCAGACCTTTGAGGGCATGACGGTGCTGGAAAACGTCATGATCGGCGCCTTTCTGCGCACCTCGCATCGCAAGGACGCCGAGACCAAAGCGCGCGCGGTGCTTGAGCGCGTTGGCATGATCAGGCTTGCGGATGCGCCGGCACGCTCGCTCGGCACGCCCGGCCGCAAGCGGCTGGAGATCGCACGGGCGCTCGCGACCGAGCCGAAGGTGCTTCTGCTCGACGAAGCCATGGCCGGCCTCAACGCCCATGAGGTGAGGCTCGCCATCGATCTGGTGCGCGACATTCACCGTTCCGGCATCACCCTCGTGATCGTCGAGCACATCATGGAAGTTATTATGTCGCTCGCCAGCCGCGTGATGGTGTTCCACCAGGGCAAGGAGATCGCCCGCGGCTCGCCGCGCGAGGTCACCTCCAACCCGGCGGTGATCGAGGCCTATCTCGGCAAGCGTGCAGCGAAGGCAGCCGCCGGCCACACGCCAGTCGAGCTGATGGGCGGGCCGGACCTATGAGCGAGCCGTTGCTGCGGATCGAGCACCTCGAGGTGCGCTACGGCGATCTCATCGGCGTGTCCGACGTCTCGCTGGAGGTTCCCGAAGGCAGCGTGGTCGCGCTGCTCGGCTCCAATGGCGGCGGCAAGACCACGACGCTGAACGCGATCGCCGGCCTCATTCCCGTGCATTCCGGATCGATTCGCTTTCGCGGCGAGGACATCGCGGGCGAGAAGGCGTTTGCGATCGTGCGCAAGGGGCTGGCGCTGTCGCCGGAAGGTTGGCGGCTGTTCGTGCAGCAGAGCGTCGAGAACAATCTTCTGCTCGGAGCAACGCCGCTGCGCGACAAGTCGCGTCGGGCCACGCTGCTCGAACGCGTCTACGAGATCTTTCCGCGCCTGAAGGAACGCCGCAATCAGCGCGCCGGCACCATGTCCGGCGGCGAGCGGCAGATGCTCGCGGTCGGGCGCGCGCTGATGAGCGACCCGAAGCTGTTGATGCTGGATGAACCGTCGCTCGGTCTCGCGCCGGCGGTGGTCGAGTCCATGTACGAGACCTTCGGCCGCCTGCATCGCGAGGGCCTGACCATTCTGCTCGCCGAGCAGTCGATCGAGCTCGCACTGGAGGTCTCGGATTTCGCCACGGTGCTCCAGGTCGGCAAGAGCGTGCTGTCAGGCACGGCGGCCGCGCTCGCGGAGGATCCGCAGGTGCAGAAGGCTTATCTCGGGGTGGACTGATCGGCGTCCGTTCGCAGCAACCGCGGGATGTCAGCGAATGATGTTATGCTTGCAGTTTGCGAGCCTGCCGGGAGATTGGATCGTGTTCTCAGACGGGCTCGGATTCGATGTTGGGGTCGCCCGACAACTTTTGAAGGAAGTCGGGGACGGCGAAGGCGTCGCCTATCTGGAGGCGTTCATCGCGAAAGGCTCTGTCATGGCCATGATCGAGATGGCTGAATATCTGCATGACAAGGGCGATCAGCCAGCCAGTCTGGCGCTGATGGCGCGAGCCGGGGCATCGATCGCTGCCGACGATTGCGAGTCATGGCTCTAGCTCGCCGGAGCCTTGCGAAGAGGGCTCGGGGCCGGAACCCCCAGGGAGCGCTACTTCAGGGCCTTCGATCTGAAGGAGCGGGTGGCCGAGTCAGGTCATTTGGCGACGATCCGAGAGATGATCGTGAATTGTTTTGACGGCCTCAACGGCACGCCGAAAGATAATGAGCGTGCCGTGTATTGGCTCAGCAAAGCCGCGGAGCTCGGGGACGAGGAGGCGAAGCAGATCCTTCGCGAGGAAGGACTGTCATAGCTCCGCCTGAAGCAGCAGCAACAGGCAGCCGGCCAGCCGCGTCTCCATCTCTTTCGACGAAAGCGACAGCGGGCCGGGATCGTTGAGGATGGCGTTCACCAGCGTACCGAGGACGATTTGGAAGCCGAAGGCGATGGTGCGGGTCTTGGCAACCTTGCGTCGCTTGCCCATGGCCGACAGCAGGAGAGGGGTGGCGCCCATCGTGGTGGCTTTCGCCAGCGCCTTGAACGCCGACCATTTGTCCGGGCGGTTGTCGTCATGCTGGAGCGCGGCGCGCAGCACGCCCTCGTGGTTGCGCATCCAGGCGATGATGCCTTTGACAACGATTTGGCAGAGCTCGCCAAGGCCTGTCTCGGGCGACGGCTGCCTGATCTCGCCCAGTCGGTGCTCGCCGTCGCGCGCGGCCAGCGCCATCAACGCGTTGAAATAGGCCTCCTTGCTCTCGAAGCGGCTGTAGAAGGCGCCAACGGTGGCGCCGACCTCGGTGCAGAGTGCTTCGATCGAGAGCTCGGCGAGGCTGCGCGTCCGCAGCATCTCGGCGCCGGCGCGCAGCAGCGCCAGCGTCGTCTCTCTGCTGCGCTTCTGGCGCGACGGGGCGACGCCGGGCAGGTCGAAATCGCGAACCCCGGGGTCTTCGGAACGTGGCTGCTTCCGTGCTTGCATCGCGGCTAAATGATAATCATAATTCTTATTATAATTTAGGTGGGGACGAGCTGCGGGTCAACCGTGGCCGTCCGCGGCCACCCAGGCCGGCCGAACAGGGAGGATCAGATGAGTGCAGGCAGCGATACGCGGTTTCGCGGCACCGTCGGCAGGACGGTTGCGGACTCAAAACCCTGGTGGCCGGATTCGCCAAGGCCGCCCGAGGGCGCGCCGAACATCCTGGTGGTGCTATTCGACGACGTCGGCTTCTCCGATTTCGGCTGCTACGGCTCGGCGATCCGGACGCCGACCATCGACCGGCTCGCCGCCGAAGGCTTGCGCTATTCCGGCTTCCATACCACAGCGATGTGCTCGACGACGCGGGCTGCGCTGCTGACGGGGCGCAACCATCACTCGGTCGGCGTCGGGTGTCTTGCCAATTTCGATTCCGGGTATCCTGGCTACCGCGGCAAGATCGCGCGCGAGGCGGGGACACTCGCCGAGATGCTCCGCACCCACGGTTATCGCAACTACATGGTCGGCAAATGGCATGTGACGCCTCTGACCGAGAGCGGCGCCACCGGCCCGTTCGACGGTTGGCCGCTTGGCCGCGGCTTCGATCGCTTCTACGGCTTCCTCGACGCCGAGACCGACCAGTACGCGCCGGAGCTCGTCTCCGATAACACGCATGTCGATCCCCCGGGCACCTATGCCGACGGCTACCATCTGACCGAGGACCTGATCGACCAGTCGATCCGCTTCATCGGAGATCACGTCGCCGATCGACCGGATATCCCGTGGCTGACCTGGGTCGCGCTGGGGGCCTGCCACGCGCCGCACCAGGCTCCGATGGATATCATCAGGAGCTACGACGCCTCGTTTGCGCACGGCTGGGACGTCGAACGCGAGCAGCGGCTCTCGCGTCAGAAGGCGTTGGGACTGGTGCCGGAGGGAACGCGGATGCCGGCGCGCAATGACGGCGTGAAAGCCTGGGAAGATCATTCGGCCGACGAGCGTCGCGTCTTCACGCGCCTGCAGGCGGCCTTTGCCGGAATGCTCGACCATTCCGATCGTCATCTTGCACGCCTCGTCTCATTTCTGGAGAAGGCCGACATTCGCGACAACACCATGATCATCGTGATGTCCGACAATGGCGCGAGCCAGGAGGGCGGGCCGCTCGGTTTCGTCAACGCGATGGGCCCGTTCAACTTCAAGCCGGAGCCGATCGCGGAGAAGCTGAGCCGCATCGACGACATCGGCGGGCCGGACACCCACAGTAATTTTCCGCATGGCTGGGCGATGGCCTCGAACACGCCGCTGCGCCGCTACAAGCAGAACACCCATGGCGGCGGCATCCGCGATCCCTTCGTCATCAACTGGCCGAAGAAGATCGCGGGCACGGGCGAGCTGCGGCACCAGTTCGTGCACGCCTGCGACCTCACGCCGACGCTGCTGGAGCTGATCGGCATCGAGGCGCCCACGACGATCGCTGGCTGCCGGCAGATGCCGCTGGAAGGCGATAGCTTCGCGCGCTCGATCATGGACGCGTCTGCTCCTTCAAAGAGCTCGCCGCAATATTTCGAGATGTTCGGCCATCGCGGCCTCTGGAAGGGCGGCTGGAAGGCGGTCGCCTTCCATCCATCGGGCACGCCGTTCGAGAGCGACAAATGGGAGTTGTTCCATCTCGATGAGGATTTCTCCGAGACCGATGATCTCGCGGCGAAAGAGCCGGAGCGGCTGGCAACGATGATCGCAGCATGGTGGGCGGAGGCAGAGAAGCACAACGTGTTACCGCTCGACGACCGGTTCGGGCCGCGCTTTGCGGAGAATGCTGCGCGCTTTCACGGTGCCCGCCATCGTTTCGTCTTCCATGCTGGCATGGGCCATGTGCCGACCGATGTTGCACCGGACGTACGCAGCCGTAGCTATACGATCGAGGCGCATGTCGAGCTCGACGAGGCGGGTGCCGACGGCGTGCTGATCTCGCATGGTGATGCGACGTCAGGCTATAGCCTCTACGTCAAAGGGGGGCACCTCGTGCACGACCTCAACATCGGCGGCAGTCACCAGATCATCCGCTCGGACCGCAAGGTGCCGTCGGGCGCGCGGCGGCTCGGCGTTCACGTGAAGCGTCTCGTGCGCCAAGAGCCGCCGGCGAAGGGCTCGCGCACCGGTATCACCGACTACACGCTTCTGATCGATGGCGAGAAGGCGGGATCGCTGCAGACCCAGCTGGGATTCCACACGCTGATCTCGTGGTCGGGCCTCGACATCGGCCGCGACCGCGGCAGCCCGGTGTCGCATTACGAGGCGCCGTTCGAATTCACCGGACGGCTCTCGCACGTCAGCGTGACCATGCACGACGACCAGAAGCTCGACGGCGACGCCGTCGGCAATGCGCAGATGGCGCGGCAGTGACGACGATACGGCTACTTGATCTTGTCGTAGGCGGCCGCGAAATCGCCCAACGGCATCGGGATCGCGATCGTTTCCTTGGCCATGTTCTGGAAGGAGACCTTCAACTGCTTGCCCGAGCGCAGGGCCGCGAGCAGGTCCGGCGCAATCGGCGTCGAGGCGTAGCAGCCGCGATTCTCGCAGGTCTGGATTGGGAGATCGACCGTCTTGCCTTCGTCGACCTGGAGCTTGGCGCCGATGGGAAGGTTGAGGCCGAGCGGCAATTGCAGCAGCGCCACCGGCGTGCGGGTGTCGGACGCGATGCGGATGTTGATCAGGACGATGGTCTGGCCAGTCTTGGTCAGCACTGCGTTTTGCTCCATCGCGCATTCGAGCGGTGCGTCGCGGCTGACGCTGGTGCAGCGCACGACCC
The DNA here is from genome assembly GCF_055811715.1 of Bradyrhizobium sp. WSM4872. Classification (NCBI taxonomy): domain Bacteria; kingdom Pseudomonadati; phylum Pseudomonadota; class Alphaproteobacteria; order Hyphomicrobiales; family Nitrobacteraceae; genus Bradyrhizobium; species Bradyrhizobium sp. WSM4872. Next base: position 48,742 of record NZ_JBVVPT010000010.1, read on the forward strand.
AGCCGGGCTGCTGCGCCGGAGCGCCGTCAGCCTGCGGTTGCGTCGGAGCCGGTGCGGGCTGTGCCACCGGGGCAGAGGGAGCCGCGTTCTTCTTGGCGCCTTGCTGGGCATGCGCGGTGCCCGCCGACAACAGGACAGCGGTGGCAAGGGCGACAAATCTGGATTGCATGGGCATGGCAAGACCGCATTGACGTGAACCGAGGGCCTCGCTGTAACGTCGTGAGACGCGCGGTGCAAGCTGCTACTCGGCAGCTTCCTTTACGGTGCCGTGCTCGACCCTCTCGTCGCCTTCGCCGTCACCCTTACGGCCCCAGCCGGAGAACCAGTTGTTGAGCTCGTCGAGATAGAGATAGACGACCGGCGTGGTGAACAGCGTCAGCGCCTGGCTGACGATTAGACCGCCGACCATGGCGTAGCCGAGCGGCTGGCGAATCTCGGCGCCGGTGCCGTGGCCGAGCATCAGCGGCACGCCGCCGAGCAGGGCAGCCATCGTCGTCATCATGATCGGACGGAAGCGCAACAGCGCCGCCTGCCGGATCGATTCCGCCGGCGTCTTGTGCTCGTCGCGCTCCGCGGCGATGGCGAAGTCCACCATCATGATGCCGTTCTTCTTCACGATGCCGATCAGCAGAATGACTCCGATCAAAGCAATGAGGCTGAACTCGAAGCCGGCTGCCATCAGGATCGCGAGCGCGCCGACGCCGGCCGAGGGCAGGGTCGACAGAATCGTGATCGGGTGGATGTAGCTCTCGTAGAGGATGCCGAGGATCAGATAGACCACCACCAGCGCGGCGAGGATGAGGAGCGGCACAGTGCCGAGCGACTGCTGGAACGCCTGTGCCGTGCCCTGGAAGCTCGAATTGAGCGTCGGCGGCGCGCCGAGATCGGCCATCGCCTTCTGCACGGCCTCCGTGGCCTGGCCGAGCGCGACGCCCTGGGCGAGGTTGAAGCTGATCGTGATCGCCGGGAACTGGCCCTGGTGGCTGATTGAGAGCGGCCGAACCGGGTCGGTGCTCCAGGTCGCAAACGTCGACAGTGGCACCTGGTCGCCGGTCAGCGGAGATTTCAGGTAGAGCTTGTTCAGGCTCTCGAGGCTGCCCTGCATCTCCGGCAGGATCTCAAGGATCACCTTGTAGGTGTTGAGCTGGGTGAAATACTGCGTGACCTGACGCTGTCCGAACGCGTCGTACAACGTATCGTCGATCAGCTGCGGCTGGATTCCGTAACGCGCTGCCGTATCGCGGTTGATCTTGAGCTGGACCGTGGTGCCCTGGGTCTGCTGGTCGGTCGCGACGTCGCGCAGTTGCGGCAAGGTCTGCATCTTGGCGAGGATCTTGGGCGCCCAGTCGTTGAGCTCGGCGAGATCGGCGTCCTGCAGGGTGAACTCGAACTGCGTACGGGTCGGCCGGCCGCCGAGCCGGACGTCCTGGGCCGCCTGCATGTAGAGGCGGGCGCCGGACACCTTTTCGAGCTTGGGACGCAGCCGGGCGATGATCTGCTGCGCGGAGGCATTGCGGACGCTGAGCGGCTTCAGCGTGATGAACATGTTGCCGTTGTTGCCGGCGCGGCCGCTGCCGCCGATGTTCATTGCGATCGTTGCGACGTCGGGATCGTCCATTACGATCTTGCCGAGCTCGACCTGGCGGCGCTGCATCTCCGCGAACGAGATGTCCTGGGAGGCTTCCGAGGTCGCGGTGATCAGGCCGACGTCCTGCTGCGGGAAGAACCCTTTCGGGATCAGGACGAACAGATAGATCGACAGGGCAAGGGTCGCGAAGAAGATCGTGAGCGTCGTGCGGCGCCAGGCCAGGGCATGGTCGAGCACCCATTCGTAACCGCGCAACATCCGGTCGAAGCCGCGCTCGCTCCACTGGTAGAACTTGCCGTGCGTGACCTCGCCATGGGCGCGCAGGAAGCGCGAGGCCATCATCGGCGTCAGGGTCAGCGACACGAACATGGAGACGAAGATCGTCATCGCCAGCACGACGGCGAATTCGCGGAACAGGCGCCCGATGATCCCGCCCATCAGCAGCAGCGGAATTAGCACTGCGACCAGCGAGATGCTGATCGACACGATGGTGAAGCCGATTTCCTTGGAGCCCTTGAAGGCGGCCGCCATCGGCGATTCGCCTTCCTCTATATAGCGGGTGATGTTTTCGAGCATCACGATGGCGTCGTCGACGACGAATCCGACCGCGATGGTGAGAGCCATCAGCGACAGATTGTCGAGCGAATAGCCGACGACCCACATCAAGGCGCACGCGCCCAGCAGTGCCAGCGGCACCGTGATGGTGGGAATGACGGTCGCCCAGAAACTGCGCAGGAAAATGAAGATGACCATGACCACCAGCGCAATGGTCAGCAGCAGCGTGAACTGGACGTCCTCGACCGCGGCGCGGATCGTCGTGGTGCGGTCGCTGATGAGCTCGATCTTGATCGCGGGCGGGATCGCGGCGACGAGGCGAGGCAGAGTGGCCTTGATCCGGTCGACGGTCTCGATGACGTTGGCGCCTGGCTGCTTGAATATCACCAGGAACACGCCGCGCTTGCCGTTGGCCCAAGCCGCCTGTTTGGCGTCCTCGGCGCCGCTGACCGCCTGGCCGACATCGCGGATTCGCAAGGGACCGCCATTGCGATAAGCGATGATGACGTCGTTCCAGTCCTTGGCCTGGGTGAGCTGGTCGTTGGCGTAGATCGTGTAGGCGCGCTTCGGACCGTCGATGTTACCCTTCGGGCTGTCGACCGTGGTGATCGCAATCTGGCTGCGCACGTCCTCCATCGACAGGCCCTTGGCGACGAGTTTCGCCGGGTCGATCTGGATGCGGATGGACGGTTTCTGCTGGCCGCCGATGAAGACCTGCGCGACGCCGGAGAGCTGGCTGATCTGCTGGGCGAGCTGGGCGTCGACCGCGTCGCTGACACTGGTCAGCGGCAATGTCTCGGAGGTCGCCGACAGCAGCAGGATCGGGGCGTCGGCCGGGTTGACCTTGCGATAGGTCGGCGGCGAGGGCAGGTTCTTCGGTAGCTGACCGCTCGCGGCGTTGATGGCGCCCTGCACGTCGTTGGCGGCGCCGTCGATGCTGCGGTTGAGGTCGAACTGGATGGTGATCGACGCGGTGCCCAGATAACTCGTCGAGGTCATCTGGGCGATGCCGGGGATCTGGGCGAATTGCCGTTCGAGCGGCTGGGCCACCGACGAGGCCATGGTCTCCGGGCTGCCGCCCGGCAGATTGGCGGTGATCTGGATGGTCGGGAAGTCCACCTGCGGCAGGGGCGCGACGGGCAGCAGGGGATAGGCGACGAGACCGACGAAGAGAATGCCGGCCATCAGCAGCGAGGTGCCGATGGGATAACGGATGAAAGGTGCCGAAATCCCGCCCGCGTTCATTCCTGTCGAACCTTGTTCTGAGCCGGATCCGTACTCGCCACGGCCGTGGAGACGAGGCTTCCGGGCTGGACCTTGAATTGGCCGCCGGTGATCACCTGCTGCCCGGGCGTGAGCCCTTCGTCCACGACCGAACGTCCGTCGATGGCGTAGCTGACCTTGATCTTGTGCACCTCGGCCTTGTTGTCCTGATTGACGGTATAAGCGTAGAGTCCATTGGTGGAGTGCTGGACCGCGTCATCCGGAACAACGGTCGCATCTTTCAGAGTACGCACCAGAAGGCGCGTCGACACCGACTGCCCGGGCCACAGCGCGTGGTCCTTGTTCTCGAAGACCGCCTTGAGCCGGATCGTGCCGCTGCTGGTGTCGACCTGGTTGTTGATGACCGCGAGCTTGCCCTCGGCCAACGTCTTCTTGCCGTCGGTGGTGAAGGCGATCACCCTGAGCGCGCCGGCCTTCTGGCCCTCGCTGATATAGGGCAGCTGATCCTCCGGCGCGGTGAAGATCACCGAGATCGGCTCGACCTGCGAGATCGTGACGATGCCGGTCTGCGTCGAGGAATTGACGATGTTGCCGATGTCGACCTGGCGCAGGCCCGCGACGCCGGTGATCGGCGCCTTGACCTGGGTGTAGTCGAGCTGGGTCTGCGCGTTGGAGATCGAAGCTTCGTCGGCGGCGATCTGGGCGTTGAGCTGGGCGACCGTGGAGCGCTGGGTATCGACCCGCTGGGCGGTGGCGAATTCGCCGAGCTTCATGGCGCGCTGGAGCTCGAGATTGGCATTGGCCAGATTTGCCTCGTCCTGGGCCTTCTTGGCCTTGGCCTGGTCGAGCGTGGCCTGATAGGGGCGGGGATCGATCGAGGCGAGGAGCTCGCCCTCCTTGACGATCTGACCTTCGGTGAAGGCGATCTTGTCGATCTGGCCGTCCACCCTGGTCCGGACTTGGACGGTGTTGAAGCCCTGAACCGTGCCGAGACCGGTCAGGTAAACCGGAAAGTCCACCTTCTGGACCGGCGAAACGCTCACGGGGACAGCGGGCGGGCGCTGCGGCCCCTTCTGTGCGGCCTGGGTTTTTCGGGCGTCGGGCGAGCCGAATTTCTGCCAACCATAGTAACCCGCGGAGGCCACGGCCGCGATGATCAGAATCCAGAGGATCGGCCGGGACTTGTTCATATCGTCTCGTGTCGGCTCTTGTGCCTTAAGTACGAATTATGAGGCAATCATAGGGTTCCAGGGCGCTTGTATAATACACGCCAAGTTCCAGTGTAAACAGCACTATCGGTTGAGAATCCTAAACAATTGGAAAGCTTTGCACTGCTTAGGCAGCTCCGTGTCACTACGGTGTGCAGTGCTGCATTTTCCTGTCAGGAACGATCAGCGTGCAAAGTCTGTGCAATGCTCGAAAGCGGTGTGCTCTGGACAGAGCGGCGCTGCGCATGGGCCGCAAGGCGATGGCCCGCAAGAACGGTTCTAAATCGTGGGACGGCCGTTTCGGTTGTCAGGAAAACCGGCATCGGTCATATCGGCGCGCCACAACGGGAGCGCAGCATGGACGAACTGAACGGCAAGCTGATCGCGTGTCAGATCCTGATCATGGGACTGATCGCGCGCGTCGCCAACGAGCAGCGCGATCCCTTGCGCTTTCTCACCGACTTCCGCGACGAGATCAGAGCCGTCGTCGGCGGCGTCAACATTGCCGGCATGGACAACAGCGATCGCGTGCGCGCGGTGGCGCAGAAGACCGTCGATGAATTGTTCTCGCTGATGAAGCCGCCGAGCAGCGATTGACGATGCGCGCGCGACCGCCGGATTTCGCAGCATTTTCGCGCTCTCTTTAGAACTAATCCAATCTCGATTTAGAACGGTTTCAAACTGCAATTTAGAATCGCTTTGATCTGGACTTATTCAAGGGTTCTCGCGGCTTACTCGCATTGACCCGCTATTTTGCGGCCGATACCAACACTCCAATCGCTCATCGAAGTGAATGGGCGAACAGGAATATGGGGCGTGTTTGGTAATGGGGCAGGTGGTCGCACCGAAGTCGTTGCGTTCGGTCGCAGCATTCGATGAAAAGTTCACGGGCGTTTCCGGCAAGAAGGTCTCGGCTGTCGCGGGCCTGATCGCGGCAGCATCGGTGTCGGGCGGCGCGGAGGCGCAGCAGTCGAACCTGCCGCCGGTAACAGTCGATGCGCCGGTCGCGCGTCCGCGCCCGGTGGCTTCGAAGCCGACGGCGGATCAGGTCCGCGCGCGCAATGCGCTTCGCCGCGCCGCGCAGCGGCAGCAGGCGGCGCAGCAGACCGCTCCCACCACGCCGTCCGGCCCCGCCGACGCCAATCCGTATGCGGATCCGGTCGCGCCCTACAAGGTCGATCACGTGCAGGCCGGCGGAAAATTCCCGGAGAAGCTGGTGGATACGCCGAAATCCATCACGGTTCTCAGCAAGGAAGTGCTCGCGGACAAGAACGCCACGTCGCTGAAGCAGGCGATTCTGAGCACGGCCGGCGTGACGCTCGGTTCAGGCGAGGGCGGCAATGCGTTCGGAGACCGTTTCTTCATTCGCGGCTTCGATGCTCGCAACGACATCTTCATCGACGGCGTTCGCGATTCCGGCGTGAGCGTTCGTGAGAACTTCTTCACCGAGCAAGTTGAGATCCTGCGTGGTCCCGGCTCGACCTTTTCCGGCCGCGGTGTCGCTGGCGGTGCGATCAACATCGTCACCAAGCAGGCAAATTCGGACAAGAGCTTCTACAACATGGACACGACGTTTGGCACCGACCAGACCAAGCGTGTCACGCTCGACGTCAACCAGGTGATCAATCGGACGCTCGCCGTTCGCGCCGGCGGTCTGTTTCAGGACGCCAATGTCGCCGGTCGCGACTACGTCAAGGACGACCGCAACGGCGCCTTCGTCGCGACGACCTGGAGGCCTGTCGACGCCGTCAAGGTCACCGCTGGCTACATCCATACCGAATTGACGGGAGTTCCGGACTTCGGTGTGCCCTATTATCGGCCGAGCACGACCTCGGCCGCGGGCGGTCCATTCCCGGACTTCGGCGCCAACCGCAACAACTGGTATGGTCAGATCAACCGGGACTTCTTCCGGACCGGTCAGGACATCGGCACGCTCAACGCCGAGGTGCAGATCACCCCGGACCTGATCGTCAGCAACAAGTTCCGCGCGTCGCGTTCGACGCAGAATTATGTCGGAACGCTGCCGGAGAGCCCGGTCATCGCCACTCCGCTCTCGGCGTCGACGCTCACGATGAATCCGCAGAGCCGCCTGCAGATCACCGACGTGCTCGCCAACCAGACGGAGGCGACCTACAAATTCCAGGATGGGGCCGGCTTCAAGCATACCGCGCTGGCAGGAATCGAAGTCGATCGCGAGAGATCGTCGATCGATAAGTACCTCGGGCTTACCTCGGAGGGAAATGGTGTTCTCGTAACGCCAGGTGGCTCGCCGACGGGCGTCAGTGTGTTCTCTCCCCAGGACACTTATCTGCCAGGCAAAGCGCTCGCACTGGCAGGTCTGCCCATCAGCGTCGGCATCGACACCGTCAGCGGCTACGTCATGGACAGCGCGAATTATCGCGACCTGCTGATCCTCAACGGCGGCTTTCGCTACGACAATTACAGCATCAATTCATCCGGCTATGCGGCAAATGGCACGCTCGGCCAGCAGTCGGCGGAATTCCTGATCCCCAACTTCAATCTCGGGCTGACGCTCAAGCCTGCTCCGAACGGCAGCGTCTATGTGGCCTATGCCACTTCGGCGAACCCCGTCGGTGCCGAGTTCGACGGCACCAGCACGCCCTATGGCGCCTTCAATCCGACTCTCGCCGGCGGCAACACCCAGATCTTCGGGCCCGAGAAAAACAAGGCGATCGAACTCGGCACCAAATGGGAGCTGTTCGATCGTCATCTTTTGCTTACCGCGGCGCTGTTCCAGACCACCAAGGACAATGCGCGCGAGTCGCAGAACGTCGGTAGTGCGGCCGCCGCTGCGCCCTTGGGATGCGTCTATCCGACCGGAACGACCGGCAACATATCTTGCATTACCGCCGGTGCAGCCTACCGCATCCGCGGCATCGATCTCGGTATCGGTGGCAAGATCACCGACAAGTGGAGCGTGTTCGGCGGTCTCGTGCTGATGCAGTCGGAGGTGACGCAGTCGCTGGCGCCGTCGGCGAACAAGGCGCTGTATCCGACAAATGTCGGGCGTCCGCTCGCCAACGTCGCCCATGAGTCCTTCAGCTTGCTCACGAAGTACCAGCTCACCGACGTCTGGGAACTGGGTGGACAGGCGGTCTACCGTTCGAAGATCTACGGCGGCACTTTGCTCGCGGCGAACGTGGGCACGTCGCTTCCGAGCTATTGGCGTTTCGACATGTTTGCTGAGGCCAAGATCAACAAGAACTGGCAGGTCAAGCTGTTCGTGAACAACATCTTCGACAAACGCTATTACGACGCGCTGTACCAGAGCGCTGCGCCCTTCGTGCTGGAAGCACCGGGCCGTGCCGCCTATGTGGTGCTCTCGGCGCGCTACTGATGGAGCGACAGCCAGTTTCATGCTGACATGCATAGAAAACGTTCTGAGCAAAGATGATGTGGCGGATTTCCGCCGCATCATGGACGCCAGCGAATGGGAGGATGGGCGCTCCACCGCCGGCTCGCAGTCGGCGATGGTCAAGCGCAACGAGCAATTGCCGCCGGACAGCGAGGTTGCGCGCAAGCTCGGCAACCGCATCATCTCGGCTCTGACGTCGAACCCGCGCTTCATCGCGGCGGCGATCCCGCTCCAGATCTTCCCGCCGCTGTTCAACCGCTATGCGGCCAGCAGCGGCCACCATTTCGGCCTGCACGTCGACAATGCGATCCGCGGCGACCGCCTGACAGGCCTTCGCATCCGCACAGACGTCTCGGTGACGCTGTTCCTGGCCGAGCCGGAGGAGTATGACGGTGGCGAACTTGTGATCGAGGACAGCTACGGTTCGCACGAAGTCAAGTTGCAAGCCGGGGACTGCGTGCTCTATCCCTCGACCAGCCTCCATCTGGTCACCCCGGTGACGAGGGGAACGCGGGTTGCGTCTTTCTTCTGGCTTCAGAGCATGATACGGGACGATCAAGCCCGGAGCATGATCTTTGATCTCGACACCGCGATACAGGCGCTGGTGGAACGGCTCGGGCGTGACGATCCCGAAACGGTCAAATTGACGGGTATCTATCACAACCTCATTCGCTACTGGGCCGAAGTATGAAGATCATGTCCTTCCAAGCAAGCCTCGCCGCAGCTCTGGTGCTGGCGGCCGCCTGGCTTGCATCCCCTGTTTCTGCCCAGACACAGGCCGCGCCCCCGGCACCGGTCCAGTCGACGGCTCAGCCGTCCGCGGTCAGCCCGGCCCCGGTTGTTGCTCCGCCTGCGGCGCCCCAAGCTGCCGTGCCCGCGGCTGCAAAGTCCGATACGGCAGCCGGCATCGCGCCAGCCATGAAGGAACTATCGCCCTGGGTGATGTTCATGTCGGCGGACATCATCGTGAAGGCGGTGATGATCGGGCTCGCCTTTGCATCGCTGATGACCTGGACGGTACTGATCGCCAAGTCGATCGAATTGTCGATTGCCGCGACTAAGCTCCGTTCGGCGCTGAAGAAGATCGCGGAGGCGCGCTCGCTCGCGGAAGCGCAGATGGCGCTCGGCGCCAAGGAGGGCATCCTGCCGTCCTTCCTGGCGGCGGCGCTGCGCGAGGCGCGGATGTCGGCCGGCCTGTCCAGCGATACCGGCATCAAGGAGCGGGCGGCTTCGAGCTTCTCCGAGATCCTACGCGCGGAAGCGCGGCGCATCCGCGTCGGCATGGGCGTGCTCGCGACCATCGGCTCGACCTCGCCCTTCGTTGGCCTGTTCGGCACGGTGTGGGGCATCATGAACAGCTTCATCGGCATCTCGAAGTCGCAGACCACGAATCTCGCCGTCGTCGCGCCCGGTATCGCCGAGGCGCTGCTCGCCACCGCGATCGGCTTGGTCGCCGCCATTCCCGCCGTCATCATCTACAACTACTTCTCGCGCGTGACGAAGAGCTACCTCGAACTCGTCAGCCGTGCCTCGGGCGCGGCGGGGCGGTTGCTCTCGCGCGATCTCGACCGCAGCCACGGCGGCGCGCATTCGCGCGCGGCGGAGTGAACCATGGGCGTTTCGCTCGCAGACAATGATGACGACGACGATTTCGGCGAAACGCATGAAATCAACGTCACGCCGTTCATCGACGTCATCCTGGTGCTGCTGATCATCTTCATGGTCGCAGCGCCGCTGTCGACCGTCGACCTGCCGATCGATCTGCCGACGTCGAGCGCGACGCCGCAGAAGAAGCCGGACAAGCCGACCTATCTCAGCATCAAGCCCGATTTGACGCTTGCCATCGGAGAGAACCCGGTCAACCGCGCCGAGTTGATCGGCACCCTTGACGGCCTATCCGACATGAGCAAGGACAAGTATGTCTTCCTGCGCGCCGATCGCTCGGTGCCGTATGGCGAGTTGATGGGCGTCATGGAGCTGTTGCGCTCAGGCGGCTATTCGCGGGTGAAGCTGGTTGCGCTGGAAGGCGCTCCGGGGGCGCCTGCGGCAGGCGCCGCTCAGCCTTAGAGGCCCGCGATGTCGGACGAGTCCAGACCAGCCCGGACGCTTTGGATTTTGGCAGCGCTGGCGGCGCTCGCGCTGCATCTCGGTGGTGCCGCGCTCGCGCTGGCGCACCTGCGAGCCGATGACGGCGACGATGGCCTCGGCGCGGCCGGCGCGGAGTTCGCTGTCGAGATGGCCTCGCCGAAGGCGCCTGACACCGACCTTCCGCCGGGACCGGATAGCGAAGCGATGCAGGAGCAGCAGGCGCTTCCTGAGCAAAAGGCCGAGACCAAGGAAACCGAGCTTCCAAAGGATCAGTCGCAACAGGTCGACGATCCCGATCGGGTCGTCACCGAGAACATCTCGAAGAAGCCGCAGGACGAGGATCCGAAGATTGCGGCGGTCGAAACGCCCGCTGCGGAGGCCTCGCCGAAGTCCGTTGCGACGGCGCGGCAGACGCTCGACGAGGACGCGCGCGAGGCCGAGAAGGCGCTGGCTCCTGTGCTGGGCATTGGCAAGGACATCTTGAAGATAACGGCCGACTGGAACCGCAAGATTAGCGCGCACCTCACGGCCCACAAAGTCAATCCGGAGGGCAAGGAGCCCAACAATCAGAAGGTCAAAGTCAGCTTCGCGATCAACCGACGGGGCAACGTGCTTTCAGTCGACGTTGTCGAGTCGTCCGGGGACGCAGCTTACGATGCGGCCGCGATCTCGATTGTCCGCAAATCCGATCCCATCCCGCAACCGCCTGCCAGCCTGACCGACGACCGGTTCGAGCGCACCGTCGACATCATCTTCACGCCGCCGGACGCAAAGAAAAAGAAGAAGACGGCTCAGCGCCAGTAGAGCCTGATCCCGACATAGACCGCGACCAGGCAGGCGAAGATCAGCGCCACCGGAAGCGGCCGTTTCTGGGTCGCGCCTGCGGTCGCTGCCCCGAAGAAATTGGCCTTCTTCGGCTTCGGTTCTGGGCGGCGGAAAGCGGTAACATTGTCCGCCGCCGGTTCGGCCGCCCGGGGCCGGACGTCAGGCGGGGTTCCCGCGCCGCCCATCTCCGCATAGTAGGCCTTGTAGATGGCGCCGATGGTGGCCTCGGTAGCCTCACCCTCGTTCATCTGCGCCTGCAGGTTCTTGTAGCTCACGAGGAATTCCTGCGCCCCCGGAGGCAGCGCCGATGACCCGTTGAGCTTGGCCATCATCTTCCAGGTGGCGAAATCCGCGCGGGCGCGGGTATCGGCGCGTCGCGCAATCAACATATCGGCAGCTTTGACCAAGTCGGCCTCGAGCCCTTCGGCTTGTGTTCGGGTGTCTCGCTGTTCAACTACGCATTGCCGGTCAGAATGAGAACACCCTGAATCACATAACCGGTCAACGTTCGCAGTATTGCTGAAATAACATCAAGATTTAGACCGAACTGGGAGCCCGCCAGCGGTAGCAGGATCAGCAGACCGATCAGGATCAGCATCCCGAACGGCTCGAGCCGGGCCAGCGGCAGGGCGAGCGGCCGGGGCAGCAGCCCGACCGCGACGCGCCCGCCGTCGAGTGGCGGGATCGGCATCATGTTGAACACCGCCAGCACCGCGTTGATCAGCAGTGCGTTCTTGAGATTGTCGAAGATCCATTGCGCCGAGTTCGCCGGGGCCAACGGCAGGGCGTGCAGGGCAAGAGCTGCGGCCAGCGCCAGCAGGATGTTGGTGGCAGGCCCGGCCAACGCCACCCACACCATGCCGAGCCTGGGGTCGTTGAGCTTGCGGAAATTCACCGGCACCGGCTTGGCATAGCCGAACAGGAACGGCGAATGCGCGAACAGCAGCATCGCCGGCAATATCAGCGTGCCGAACGGGTCGATGTGGCGGAGCGGGTTGAAGCTGACACGGCCGAGCTGCCATGCGGTGTCGTCACCGAGACGATATGCGACGAAAGCGTGCGCAGCCTCGTGGAAAGTGATGGCGAGCACCAGCGGCAGCACCCACACCGAGAGGTCATAGAGAGAGATATTCACGGTTCGTCCGTCCCGGTTTGCCTGCGGTCTTGCAGCCGACCCAGCCAAACCGGTGGTGCAGCAGCGCTTCACCTCACATAGGGTGGCCAGCTCCGAAATGCCACGCCGCAAATGATTGGCGAGACCGGCGGCCTTGACACCGAGCCTTGCCGCCGCATGAGCTACGTCGGGATCGTCCCCTCATATCGGATCATGCCGTCTTCGATCGTCACCCAGCCCATCTTTTCGCTGACCCAGATGTGCTCGGTCGGCACAAACGCGTTGCGATCGTCGAAGGTCGCCAGTGCGACGCCCGCCAGCGTGCCGTTGCGCCGCCAGGCGAACAGCCGCGTGCCGCAGCGTTTGCAGAACACGCGGTCGATGTGCTCGGACGACGCATAGCGGGCGGTGTCGCCCTCGACGGTCAGCGCGCGTTGGTCGAACTGCGCGCGGGCGAAGTAGGGCGAGCCCATCGCCTTCTGACACATGCGGCAATGGCAGATGCGAACGTTGAGCGGCTCACCTTCCGCCTTGAACCGCACCGTCCCGCACAGACATCCGCCTTCTCTGATCATGACGCCCTCAGTAAGTTGCGCGCCCGCCAGAGATGTCGAACACCGCGCCGGTCGAAAACGCGCAGTCCTCGGATGCGAGCCAGCTCACCATCGCGGCGAGCTCTTCCACCAGTACGAAGCGGCCTTTTGGAATTTTCGAGAGCATGAAGTCGATATGCTGCTGCGTCATCTGGTCGAAGATCGCGGTCTTGGCCGCGGCCGGCGTCACCGCATTGACGAGGATGTCATGCGTCGCCAATTCCTTGCCGAGCGACTTGGTCAGCGCGATCAGGCCGGCCTTGGAGGCCGAATAGTGCGAGGCGTTCGGATTGCCTTCCTTGCCGGCGATCGAGGCGATGTTGACGATGCGCCCGTATTTCTGCTTGAGCATCGCGGGCACGATCGCCTTGCAGACGATGAAGGGGCCGTCGAGGTTGATGCGCAGAACTTTCCGCCATTCCTCGAGATCGGTCTCCCAGACCGGCTTGTTGACCCCGGCGACGCCGGCGTTATTGACGAGGATGTCGATCTTGCCGAAGGCGGCCAGCGTCGCGTCGCGCGCCTGCTCGACGGCCACGGTATCGGTGACGTCGACCTTGAAGACGCGGGCGTTATCGCCGATTTCCTTTGCCGTCTTCTCGGCCAGCGCGGCGTCGAAATCCCAGATCGCGACCTTGGCGCCGGAGGCGACGAAGCGCTGAACGATGGCGCGGCCGAAGCCCTGTGCGCCGCCGGTGACGATGGCGACGCGGCCGTTGAGATCGATCTTGTTCATGCTGGATGCCTTGGCGTCAGAGCATGTAGCCGCCGTCGACGACGAGGTCGACGCCGGTGGTGAACGCGCTCTCGTCACTGCCGAGATAGACCGCCATGGACGCGATCTCGTCGGCGGTGCCGAGCCGGCCCATCTTCTGGCGGGAGACGAACATCTCCTTGCCCTGCGGCCCTTGCGCTGCGGCCCGGTCGAGCATCGAAGGCGTCTCGACGGTGCCCGGGCAGATGCTGTTGCAGCGGATGCCCTTGGTGATGAAGTCGAGCGCGACCGCGCGCGTCAGCAGCGACACCGCGGCCTTCGAGGCGCTGTAGACGTAGCGGTTGGCCGGCGGCCGCAGCGCCGCGCAGGAGGAGATGTTGACGATGCTGCCGCCGCCACCCGCGAGCATGTCCGGCAGGAAGGCCCTGATGGTCCGGTGCATCGATTTGACATTGAGGTCGAACGAGAAATCGAAATCCTCTTCCGAGCATTCGAGGATGGTGCCGTGGTGCACGAAGCCGGCTGCGTTGAGCAGGATGTCGACCTTGCCGATGCGCTTGGCGAAGGCGTTGACGTCGGCGGTGTTGCGGACGTCGAGCTTGGCGACCTCGGCGATGCCTTCCTTGGTCAGGCCCGCGATGCCGCTCTCGTTGATGTCGGTGGCGATGACGGTTGCGCCTTCACGCGCGAATGCGATGGCGCATGCGCGTCCGATGCCTGCCGCTGCAGCCGTGATGACGGCGCGCTTTCCCTTGAGGCGGTCTGCCATTTTTTCTTCTCCCTTGCCTGAAAGTTCTATCGGCTCGTCATTGCGAGGAGCACTTGCGACGAAGCAATCCAGACTGTCTCCGCGGAGATATATCTGGATTGCTTCGCTGCGCTCGCAATGACGATGTCGCTGCTAGTGATTGTCCCGCGCCACACCGAAGCTGCCGGCGACGTTCTGGTAGCGCGTGGCGAGCTCCATGCAGGCGCCGGTCGACTGCTGGCCGACGGTGTTGCGATAAAGCTCCTGCCACGGCGTCTGGTTCGGCGGATGCTTGAAGCCGCCATTGGCCTTGAGCTCGGCGTGGCGCTTCTTCACCTCGTCGTCCGAGATGAGAATGTTGGCGCTGCCCTTGTTCAGATCGACGCGCACCTTGTCGCCGTTCCTGAGGATCGCGAGCCCGCCATTGGCGGCGGCTTCCGGCGAAGCATTGAGGATCGAAGGCGAGCCCGAGGTGCCCGACTGCCGGCCGTCGCCGATGCAGGGCAGGGACATGATGCCGCGTTTGATCAGCGCCGCAGGCGGCTGCATGTTCACGACCTCGGCGCCGCCGGGATAACCGATCGGGCCGGTGCCGCGGATGAACAGCACGCAGCGCTCGTCGATCTCGAGCGAGGGATCGTCGATCCGCTCGTGATAGTCCTCAGGACCCTCGAACACGACGGCGCGGCCCTCGAAGGCATTGAGATCGGTCGGATTGCTGAGGTAGCGATCACGGAATTCCTTGGAGATCACGCTGGTCTTCATGATCGCGGAATCGAACAGATTGCCCTTCAGCACCAGGAAGCCGGCGTCCTTCACCAGCGGCTTGTCGTAAGCCCAGATCACGTCGTTGTCGGGCTTTGGCGCATTGGCGCAGTTCTCGCCGATGCCGCGGCCGTTGACCGTGACAGCGTTCTCGTGGATCCGCTTGTGCTTCATCAATTCGCGCACCACGGCTGGCACGCCGCCGGCGCGGTGGAATTCCTCGCCGAGATAGAAGCCGGCCGGCTGCATGTTGACCAGCAGCGGCACGTCGTGGCCGACCTTCTGCCAGTCGTCGATCGAGAGCTCGACGCCGATGTGGCGCGCCAGCGCGTTGATGTGGATCGGCGCGTTGGTCGAGCCGCCGATTGCCGAGTTGATCACGATGCAGTTCTCGAACGCCTCGCGGGTCAGGATGTCCGAAGGCTTGAGGTCTTCCCAAACCATGTCGACGATACGCTTTCCCGTCTCGTAGGCGATCTGGCCGCGCTCGCGATAGGGAGCGGGGATCGCCGCACAGCCCGGCAGGGAGAAGCCGAGTGCTTCCGCAAGCCCGTTCATGGTGGAGGCGGTGCCCATGGTGTTGCAATGGCCGACCGAAGGCGCCGATGACGCCACAATCTCCATGAACTCTTCATAGTCGATCTCGCCGGCGGCGAGCCGCTCGCGCGACTTCCACACGATCGTGCCGGAGCCGGTGCGCTCGCCATTGTGCCAGCCGTTCAGCATCGGGCCGCCCGACAGCACGATCGCGGGCAGGTTGACGGTCGCGGCCGCCATCATGCAGGCCGGGGTGGTCTTGTCGCAGCCGGTGGTCAGCACCACGCCGTCGAGCGGATAGCCATAGAGGATTTCGACGAGGCCCAGATAAGCTAGGTTGCGGTCGAGCGCCGCGGTCGGCCGCTTGCCGGTCTCCTGGATCGGATGAGTCGGGAATTCCATCGCAATGCCGCCGGCCTCGCGGATGCCTTCCCGGACGCGATGAGCAAGCTCGATATGGTGGCGGTTGCAGGGGGAGAGGTCGTTGCCGGTCTGTGCGATGCCGATGATCGGCTTGCCGGACTGGAGCTCGGCGCGGGTGAGACCATAGTTCAAATAGCGCTCCATATAGAGCGCGGTCATGCCCGGATTATGCGGATTGTTGAACCATTCCTGCGAGCGGAGGTGGCGGCGAGCGCCGTTGCCGGCGGGGGCATGCCCATTGGTTGGTTTTTTTGTCATTGGTTTCTCCTGCAATGCAAACGCACTGGCGTCCGTTTTATGGTATCGGCTTGTGCGATGCCCAACGGCGCGAGCGACGATTTGCCTGCCCGCTGGCGGGTCGTTTCCTCACAAATCCGATACTACTCATGGCCACTTGGTAACGCTACCATTTTGTTCGCAGCGCCTGTGCCTGAAGCGGCTGGCCGGTTGTCCGACCGCCGGGCCAACGAGCTTTGCCGCTCGATCACCTTGAAGCCGAGATCGAGCACCGGGTGCTCCGGGCGCCGTCCGTCGATCGCGTCGATCAGCATGCTGGCGGCCGTGTTGCCCATCTCGTAGCGGTTGGTGCGCACGCTCGTCAAAGTCGGGACGGCGGAGGCCATGAATTCGAGATCGTTGAAGCCGACGATCGCGATCTGTTCAGGGATGGCGATCTCGCGGCGCTTGCATTCGAACAGCACACCCAGCGCGAGGTCGTCATTGGCGCAGAACACCGCGTCCATGCCGGGCTCACGCGCCAGGAGATCGGTGAACAGGGCGCCTCCGAGCGTTACCGAGGTCGGAGTCGCCGTCGTGACGACGAGGCGTTGCTCGAACAGTCCTGCGTCCTTCATGGCCGAGACGTAACCGTCGAGCCGCCGCTGCACTCGCGGATCCATCCGCGCGCCGACGAAGCCGATCTTGCGGTGACCTTGCACGAACAGATGCGCAATCGCCGCACGGGCTGCGTCATAGTGCGAAAAGCCGATCATCATGTCGATCGGATTAGGTCCGATCTCCATGATTTGCACGATCGGGCAGTCGGCGGCATCGAGCATCGCGCGCGATTCCGTGGTCTGGTCGATGCCGGTGACGATCAGCCCGGCCGGCTTCTGCGCAAGAAACAGGCGGAGCAGCTTCTCCTCCTGGAGAATACTGTAGCGTGTGTTGGACAGCTGGATCGAGTAACGGCTGTTTTCGGAGGCGTCGTAGATGCCGCGCAGCACGTCGGAGAACACGTTATTGGTCAGTGACGGGATCAAGACACCGATCACCTCTGTGCGCTGCGAGGCCAACGCGCGTGCCGCCAGGTTCGGCACATAGCCGAGCTCCCTGGCCGCGCTCTCGACCCGGGTCCGCTTGGCGATCGACAGCGCCTCGGGATTGCGGAAGAAGCGCGACGCCGTGATCGGGCTGACGCCGGCAAGCTCGGCGACTTCCGCCAGCCGGATTTTGCCTGACTTGGTGCGGTTTCGACCCATTCGCTGCTCTTAACACACTCATTGTCGCAAACAAAGGAACGTTGACAGCGCTACCAGCACGGACTAACCAAAGACAAATTGCCAAAACCGCACAAACTGCCGACAATGTCGCCCGCTAAGGTTGGGCTTCGTTCGGTGAAGTCTGAAAAAACAAGACGGTCGCGGCGCAAGAGGCGTCGTGGACTTTCGAGGAGGGAGCTAGATGTCGTCTGTGCAAATTCGCGACGTGCGGAAATCGTTCGGCAATTTTGAAGTCCTGCACGGCGTTTCGATTCCGATCGAGGACGGCCAGTTCGTCGTCCTGGTTGGCCCCTCCGGCTGCGGCAAGTCGACGCTTCTGCGCATGCTCGCCGGTCTCGAGAACATCACCTCCGGCACGATCTCGATCGGCGACCGCGTCGTCAACAATGTCCAGCCCAAGGAGCGGGACATTGCGATGGTGTTCCAGAACTACGCGCTCTATCCGCACATGACGGTCGGCGAGAACATGGGTTTCTCGATGAAGCTGCGGGGCGAGAGCACCGAAGAGATCAACAAGCGCGTCAAGCGCGCCGCCGAGATCCTGGCCCTGTCACCGCTGCTCGAACGCTATCCGCGCCAGCTTTCCGGCGGCCAGCGCCAGCGCGTCGCCATGGGCCGCGCCATCGTGCGCGATCCGCAGGTGTTCCTGTTCGACGAGCCCTTGTCGAATCTCGACGCCAAGCTGCGCGTCGCGATGCGCACCGAGATCAAAGAGCTGCACCAGCGGCTGAAGACCACGACGGTCTACGTCACCCACGATCAGATCGAGGCCATGACCATGGCCGACAAGATCGTCGTCATGCATGACGGCATCGTCGAGCAGATGGGTACGCCGCTCGAGCTCTACGACAAGCCCGAGAACCAGTTCGTCGCCGGCTTTATCGGCTCGCCGTCCATGAACTTCCTGAAGGGTCATGTGCGCGTCAACGGCGTTGCGACCTTCGAGGGGCCGAACGGCGTCAAGCTGCCGCTCAAGAACGCGCCGGCGGCGTCCGACGGGCGTCCTGTCGTTTACGGCGTGCGTCCCGAGCATTTCACCATCGCTGACGACGGTGCCGATGCCGAGATCGTCGTGGTCGAGCCGACCGGCTCGGAAACGCAGGTGTTTGCGAAGCTCGGCGGTGAGCAGGTCGTCGCGGTCTTCCGCGAACGTCACCAGTTCAACCCGGGTGACAAGGTCAAGCTGAAGCCCGATCCCTCCGTGATTCATCTGTTCGACGAGGCGACGGGCAAACGCGTGTAGCGAGGCCGAAGAACGGCCCAAGCAGAACTACCCAATACAAGACGACCCAATACAAATATAAAATTAGGGAGAGAACGATGAGCGATTTCGACAGGCGAAGTGTGCTTAAAGTCGGTCTGGGCGGCGCGGCGCTGCTGGCCGGCCCGGGTATCGTCCCGGTGCGCGCGGCGGAGTGGACCAACACGCCCGAGCCGAACGCCTCCATCCGCGTGCTGCGCTGGAAGCAGTTCATTCAGGCGGAGTTCGACAAATTCGCCGAGCAGACCAAGGCGTTCTCGGAGAAGACCGGCGTCAAGGTCAAGCTCGAGGCCGAGAGCTGGGAGGACATCCGCCCGAAAGCCGCGGTCGCCGCCAATGTCGGCGCCGGTCCCGACCTGATCATCGGCACGCTCGATGATCCCCACAAGTTCCCGGAAAAGCTCATCGACATGACTGACGTCGCCAACTATCTCGGCGCGCAATATGGCGGCTGGTATCCGGTTGCCGAACGCTATGGCAAGAAGGGCAACAGCTGGATCGCCATTCCGCAGGGCGCGACCGGCGGCTGCCTGAACTACCGCGTCAGCCACGTGAAGGCCGCCGGCTTCGATGAATTTCCCAAGGACACCGCCGGCTTCCTCAAGCTCTGCCAGGCGCTGAAGAAGAACAACACGCCGGCCGGCTTCGCGCTCGGCCACGCCACGGGTGACGCCAACGGCTGGTGCCAGTGGGCGCTGTGGGCCTTCGGCGGCAAGGTCGTCAACGACAAGAACGAGGTCGTGATCGACTCCCCGGAGACGATCGCCGCGCTCGAATACGTCAAGCAGCTCTACGAGACCTTCATCCCCGGCGTGCTGTCGTGGAACGACTCGAACAACAACAAGGCGTTCCTCAACGGCGAGCTCAGCCTGACGCTGAACGGCATCTCGATCTGGACCGTCGGCAAGAACTCGACCGATCCGAAGCAGCAGGAGATCGCCAAGGACATGAACCACGCGCCGATGCCGATCGGTCCCGTGGGCGTGTCGACCGAGCAGCAGAACGTGCTCGTCTATTACGGCTACAAGCACTCGAAGTATCCCAAGGCGGTCAAGGAATACATCAAGTTCATGATGGACAAGGCGAACTACGATGCCTGGGAGGTCTCGTCCAACGGCTACGTGTCGCCGCCGCTTCCGGCCTACAACGACAACCCGGTGTGGACGTCGGATCCGAAGATCACGCCGTATCGCGACTGCCTAAAGCGTTGCCGCGATAACGGCTATGCCGGCGATCTCGGCTATGCCTCGGCCGCCGTGATGGGCGATTTCGTCGTCGTCGACATGTTCGCGGAAGCCGCGTCGGGCTCCGTGACGCCGAAGGCGGCAGCCGCACGCGCAGCCGAGCGCGCCAAGCGCTACTACCAGGTCTGATCAGCTCCATTCTGCGCGGCGTCCGGTTCGCCGGACGCCGCGACTTTTCGTCGAGGGGAATCCGACATGGCAGTTATGGCCGAGTCCGCAGTCGCGCAGGTCAAGCGCCCCAGCTTGTGGACCAGAGCATTCGAAAGCCGGCATTTTCTCGGCGCGATGTTCATGGTGCCGGCAATCGCGATCCTTATCCTGTTTCTGGCTTACCCGCTGGCGCTGGGCTTCTGGCTCGGCATGACCGACACCAAGATCGGTGGCGCCGGGCGCTACATCGGCTTCCAGAATTTCGTCTCGCTCTCGAAGGACTCGGTGTTCTGGCTGTCGGTGTTCAACACCATCTTCTACACGGTCGCCGCCAGCGCGGTGAAATTCGCCATCGGACTCTACCTGGCGCTGCTGCTCAACGAGCGGCTGCCGTTCAAGTCGATGGTCCGCGCCATCGTCCTGTTGCCCTTCGTCGTGCCCACGGTGCTCTCTGCGATCGCGTTCTGGTGGATCTATGACAGCCAGTTCTCGATCATCTCCTGGGTGTTGATCAAGGCCGGCCTGATCACACGCTATATCGACTTCCTCGGCGATCCCTGGAATGCGCGCTGGTCGGTCGTCGCCGCCAATATCTGGCGCGGCGTGCCCTTCGTGGCGATCACGCTGCTGGCGGGACTTCAGACCATCTCGCCCTCGCTCTATGAGGCCGCCAATCTCGACGGCGCCACCAATCTGCAGCGATTCCGTCACATCACGCTGCCGATGCTGTCGCCGATCATCGCGGTGGTGATGACGTTCTCGGTGCTGATGACCTTCACTGACTTCCAGCTCATCTACACCATCACGCGGGGTGGGCCGATCAACGCCACCCATCTCATGGCGACGCTGTCGTTCCAGCGCGCCATCACCGGCGGCAACCTGGGTGAGGGCGCGGCGATCTCGAACGCGATGATTCCGTTCCTGGTCGCGGCGATCCTGCTCAGCTTTTTCGGGCTTCAGCGTTCCCGCTGGCAGCAGGGCGGGAGGGACTGACCATGACCACGGCAGACGACCAAAGCGTCGGAATGGACTACCTCGAGAGCTTCCCCCGGAAGTTTTTTCGGGTCTACCTTCCGCTCGGCCTGATCATCTTCTTCCTGCTGTTCCCGTTCTACTGGATGGCGGTCGCGACGTTCAAGCCGGACGCGGAGATGTACGACTACGAAAAGTACAATCCGTTCTGGATCGTGCATCCGACGCTGGAGCACATCAAGAAGCTGTTCTTCGACACCGACTATCCGCTCTGGATGTGGAACACCGTGATCGTCTCGGTGTCCTCGACCTTCATCTCCCTGTTCGCCAGCGTCTGCGCTGCCTACGCGATCGAGCGCCTGCGCTACAAGGGATCGCGCTATGTCGGCCTTGCGATCTTCCTCGGCTATCTCGTGCCGCCCTCGATCCTGTTCATCCCGCTGGCGGCGATCGTGTTTCAGCTCGGCCTGTTCGACGGCAATCTGGCCCTGATCCTGACCTATCCGACCTTCCTGATCCCGTTCTGCACTTGGCTCCTGATGGGTTATTTCCGCACCATCCCCTATGAGCTGGAGGAATGTGCGCTGATCGACGGGGCGACGCGGCTGCAGATTCTGATGAAGATCACGCTGCCGCTTTCGCTGCCGGGCGTGATCTCGGCGGGCATCTTCGCCTTCACGTTGTCCTGGAACGAGTTCATCTACGCGCTGACCTTCATCTCCTCGTCCGAGAACAAGACGATCCCCGTCGGCGCGATCACCGAGCTCGTCAATGGCGACGTCTATCATTGGGGCGCGCTGATGGCGGCGGCTCTGACCGGCTCGGTCCCGGTAGTTATCCTTTATTCCTTCTTCGTGGAGTACTATGTGTCGGCGATGACCGGCGCCGTGAAGGAATGATCGCGGGGCCTGCCTTGAGAGCACGCCAGGACGAATCGCCGAAACCGGCGCGTTCCGGCCAATAAAAAGGAGTAGGCTCTTGCACATTCTGGTTCTGGGCGCCGCCGGCATGGTCGGCCGCAAACTCTGTGAACGGCTGCTGCGCGACGGCCGGCTCGGCAAGAGCGACATCACCAAGCTGACCATGCATGACGTGGTCGAGCCGAAGGCGCCGGAAAAAGCCGGTTTTGCCGTCGAGACCATGTCGAGCGATTTCGCCGTGCCGGGTGCGGCCGAAAAGCTGATCGCCGGCCGTCCGGACGTGATCTTTCATCTCGCCGCGATCGTCTCGGGCGAAGCCGAGCTCGATTTCGACAAGGGCTACCGCATCAATCTCGACGGCACGCGGATGCTGCTCGATGCCGTCAGGCTCGCCGGCGGCGGCTACAAGCCGCGCGTGGTCTTCACGTCCTCGATCGCGGTGTTCGGCGCGCCGTTCCCCGATGCGATCGGCGACGAGTTCTTCCACACGCCGCTTCTGAGCTACGGTACGCAGAAGGCGATCGGCGAATTGCTGCTGGCCGACTATTCCCGCCGCGGTTTCCTCGACGGCATCGGCATTCGCCTGCCGACCATCTGCATCAGGCCCGGCCTGCCCAACAAGGCGGCATCGGGCTTCTTTTCCAACATCCTGCGCGAGCCGCTGGCCGGCAAGGAAGCGGTCCTTCCCGTGTCCGAGGACGTCCGCCATTGGCATGCCACGCCGCGCTCCGCCGTCGGCTTCCTGCTGCATGCAGGCACCATGGACCTGGCCGCAGTGGGGCCGCGCCGTAATTTGACCATGCCGGGCCTGTCGGCGACGGTTGGCGAGCAGATCGCTGCGCTGAAGCGCGTCGCCGGCGACAAGGTCGCCGCCCGCATCAAGCGGGAGCCGGATCCCTTCATCGTCGGCATCGTCGGCGGCTGGCCGCGCAACTTCAATGCAAAGCGGTCGCTCGAGCTCGGCTTCACCACCGCCGAGAAGACTTTCGACGACATCATCCGCATTCACATCGAAGACGAGCTCGGCGGCAATTTCGTCGCCTGATCCCTGACTGAGCGGGTAAAGTGATGGCGAGCGTTGCTTGCATCGGCGAATGCATGGTCGAGCTCCGGCAGGCCCAGGGTGGACAATCCGCCGGACATTCCAGCGGGCAGGGTGGTGGCCTCTACTCGCGTGGATTCGGCGGCGACACTCTCAACACGGCCGTGTACCTCGCGCGGCTCGAGGTCAAAGTCGATTATTTTACCGCGCTTGGCGACGATGCCCTGAGCGATGAGATGATCGCGGCCTGGACTGCGGAGGGCGTCGGCTCGAGGCGCGTCGCGCGCCTGCCCGGCAAGCTGCCCGGCCTCTACATGATCCAGCTGGATGCGAAGGGCGAGCGCCAGTTCTTCCACTGGCGCGACAGTGCGGCGGCGCGCCAGCTGATGAATCTGCCGGAGACGGACGATCTCCTCAACTCCCTGATGAGCTACGACATCGTCTATCTCTCTGCGATCACGCTCTCGATCTACGACGCGGCCGGGCGCGAGCGGCTGTTCGCGGCGATCAAGCGCGCGCGCCTGCTCGGCACCCGCTTCGTGTTCGACACCAATTTTCGTGCGCGCGGATGGCCGGATCGCGACGTCGCGCGCGAGGTGTTTTCAGCGGCCTTCGCGACCGCCGACATCGTGCTGACCTCGACCGAGGATCTGCTCGCCCTTTATCCCGGCGAGAGCCACGAGCAGTTGATGGCGCGCATCCCGAGCCCCGAGCTCGTATTCCGGCTCGCCGAGCCGGTCAGCCTGCTGCGTTTTCCCGGGGGGCCCTACGAGGTCCGCGCCGAGCCCATGACCAAGCCCGTGGTCGACACCACCGCGGCCGGCGACAGCTTTGCGGCGGCCTATATCGCTGCACGGCTCGCCGGTTCCGACCCGGTCGAGGCCGCCCAGGCCGGGCACCGCCTCGCCAGCCTCGTGATCTGCTATTCCGGCGCCATCATTCCGGGCTATGCCATGCCGCCGAAGAAACGGCACCGGCCGGCGACGACGCGTCAAGTGACCAAGTGAAACGAAAGCCAAGATGACCACGACTGCCCAGCAGAACCACCTCGCCGCGCTGTTCAAGGCCGCGACCGTCATTCCCGTCCTCACCATCGAGCGGATTCAGGATGCGGTGCCGCTGGCGCGTGCGCTGGTGGCCGGCGGCGTCCGCACCCTGGAGGTGACCATGCGGACCCCTGTTGCGATTGAGGCGGCGAGGGCGATGATGGCCGAGGTGCCCGAGGCGGTGGTTGGCATCGGCACGATTCTCAATCCGGCCGACTTTACGCGTGTCGAGAAGCTCGGCGTTGCGTTCGGCATCAGCCCGGGCTTGACCCCGGACCTGTTGAAGGCCGCCACCCATAGCTCCTTGCCGTTTGCGCCGGGTATCGCCACGGCGTCGGAGCTGATGATGGCGCTGTCCTACGGCTTCGACGTCGCAAAATTTTTCCCGGCCGAGCAGGCCGGCGGCATCAAGGGGCTGCGCTCGCTGGGTGGACCGTTCCCGAACGTGCGGTTCTGCCCGACCGGTGGGGTCGGCGAGGCCAATGCGGCAACCTGGCTCGCGGAGCCCAATGTGGTCGCGGTCGGCGGTTCCTGGCTGTGCCCGGCGGCGGAGATCAGGGCCGGGAACTGGGCCGGCATAACTGCCATCTGCCAGCGCACCCTCCAGGCCCTTAAACCCGCGTGAAGTCTTGCCATCGCTGGGCTAAGACTTAGGTCAGCAAGAGACCGCCAGGGAGAAAGACCATGACCGCCAGCATCGTCGGATGGGCGCATACGCCGTTCGGCAAGTTCGACACCGAGACCGTGGAAAGCCTTGTGGTGAAGGTCGCCAATGAGGCGCTGGCGGATGCCGGCATTTCGGCCGGCGATG
This sequence comes from Bradyrhizobium sp. WSM4872, assembly GCF_055811715.1. NCBI lineage: Bacteria > Pseudomonadati > Pseudomonadota > Alphaproteobacteria > Hyphomicrobiales > Nitrobacteraceae > Bradyrhizobium > Bradyrhizobium sp. WSM4872. The sequence continues at coordinate 73,449 of NZ_JBVVPT010000010.1, forward strand.
TCGACGAGATCGTGCTCGGCCATTTCAACGCCGGCTTCTCGCCCCAGGATTTTACCGCCTCGCTGGTGCTCCAGGCCGACCCGCAGCTGCGCTTCAAGCCGGCGACCCGGGTGGAGAACGCCTGCGCCACCGGCTCCGCCGCCGTCCATCAGGGCGTGCGCGCGATCGCGGCCGGCGCGGCCAGGATTGTCCTCGTTGTCGGCGTCGAACAGATGACGCGCACGCCGGGGCCGGAGATCGGCAAGAACCTGCTCAAGGCGTCCTATCTGCCCGAGGACGGCGACACCGTCGGCGGCTTCGCCGGCGTGTTCGGCAAGATCGCCAGCTCCTATTTCCAGAAATACGGCGACCAGTCCGATGCACTGGCGCTGATCGCGGCCAAGAACCACAAGAACGGTGTCGCCAATCCATTCGCCCAGATGCGCAAGGACTTCGGCTTCGACTTCTGTCGCGCCGAGAGTGAGAAGAACCCCTACGTTGCCGGCCCCCTGAAGCGCACCGACTGCTCGCTGGTCTCGGACGGTGCCGCTGCCCTGGTGCTGGCCGACGCGGAAACCGCCAAGGGCATGAGCAAGTCGATCGGCTTCCGCGCCACTGCGCACGCCCAGGATTTCCTGCCGATGTCCAAGCGCGACATCCTCCAGTTCGAGGGCTGCACGGTCGCCTGGCAGCGCGCGCTGGAGAAGGCGGGTGTTGCGCTCAGCGATCTCTCTTTCGTGGAGACCCATGACTGCTTCACTGTCGCCGAGCTGATCGAGTACGAAGCGATGGGGCTGACGCCGAGGGGGCAGGGCGCCCGCGCCATCAAGGAAGGCTGGACGCTCAAGGAGGGCAAGCTGCCGGTCAATCCGTCCGGTGGCCTGAAGGCCAAGGGCCATCCGATCGGCGCCACCGGCGTCTCCATGCACGTGATGACCGCGATGCAGCTCGCCGGCCAAGCGCCCGAGGGCATGCAGCTCAAGAACGCCAAACTCGGTGGCATCTTCAACATGGGCGGTGCGGCGGTTGCCAACTACGTCTCCGTGCTGGAGCCGCTGAAGTAAGGCTGCACGGTGAGCAAGGCGCGAAGCGCTGTGCCCACCTTCTTAATCTTGCGCTAGATCATGGTGGGCCCGCCGGGGGCCCTTAAAGCTCTTGATCGATTTGCAGGGGATGCATCATGAGCAATGACTACGAAGATTCGCTGTCGATGGACGCTCTCAACGATCGCATCGCGATTCTCGAGGACAATATCCGTCAGCTCATCGAGCAGGCCGCGGCCGCCTCGGGTGAGCAGAACGAGTCGCGGATCGCGGACCGCATCAACCAGCAGAACGAGGAGCTCGACCGTCTCCTCAAGGTGCGCGAATCCCGTCAGAAGAAATAGCGGCCTTTCGCCGCCGGCGCATGCGGCCATACGCCGGCCGCCCTTGCGCAGGCGCCGCCGCTGCCGTTAGCTGGACCGAAATCGCAGGGCTCATCTGAGCCCGCGCAATCGGGAGCGAACGATGGGGCCGCTGAAGGGCATCAAGGTCGTCGACATGACCACCGTGCTGATGGGTCCCTATGCGACCCAGATGCTCGGCGACTACGGCGCAGACGTCATCAAGGTGGAGTCGCTGGACGGCGACGTCACGCGCCTGATTGGCCCGATGCGGCACGCGGGCATGGGCCCGGTGTTCCTCAACACCAACCGCAGCAAGCGCTCGATCTGCCTCGACCTGAAAAAGCCCGCCGGCCGCGAGGCCGTGCTGCGCTTGCTGAAAGATGCCGACGTTCTCGTCTACAACGTCCGCCCGCAGGCGATGGCGCGGCTTCAACTCGGCTATGACGTTGTTTCCGAGATCAATCCGCGGCTGGTCTATGCCGGCGTGTTCGGCTTCGGCCAGGACGGGCCGTATGCCGCAAAGCCCGCCTATGACGATCTGATCCAGGGCGCCACCGCGCTGCCGGCCTTGATGGCGCAGACCGGTGACGGTGTGCCGCGCTATGTGCCGAACGCGCTGGTCGACCGCATCGTCGGCCTGACCGCCGTCGGCGCGATCTGCGCCAGCCTCGTGCACCGCGACCGCACCGGACGCGGCCAGCGCGTGGACATCCCGATGTTCGAGACCATGGCCGGCTTCGTCATGGGCGACCACATGGGCGGGCTCACCTACGAGCCCCCGCTCGACAAGGGCGGTTACGCCCGCCACCTCTCGCGCGACCGTCGGCCCTACAAGACGTCGGACGGCTATCTCAGCGTCATCGTCTACAACGACAAGCAGTGGGAGAATTTTTTCAAAGCGACGGGACGCGAGGATCTGCGCGCCGATCCGAAATTCGCGACATTCGCCGGCCGCGCCGCCAATATCGACATCGTCTATGCCGAACTCGCGCGCATCTTCGAGACGCGCAGCACCGAGGAATGGATCGACCTGCTGACCAAGGCGGACGTGCCTGTGATGCCGATGCACGACCTCGCGTCGATGCTGCACGATGAGCATCTGGAGGCGACCAACTTTTTCCCGGTGGTGAACCATCCAACCGAAGGGCCGATCCGAAGCATGAGGGTGACAGCGACCTGGTCCGAGACCGAGGCCGAACCGGTGCGGCTTGCCCCGCAGCTCAACGAGCACGGCGCGGAAATCCTGCGTGAGGTCGGCTATTCCGCCGACGAGATCGACGCCATGGTCCGCGATGGCGTCACCCGTTCGCCGCCCCGGAATGACGATGCACTGGTGCGCCCATGAGCTTCATCACCGGCGTCGGCCTCACATCTTTCGGCAAGCACGAAGGCTTATCGTCGCTCGACTTGATGAGCAAGGCCGCGCAGTCCGCGCTCGACGATGCCGGGCTCAAGCGCGCCGAGATCGACGGCATCCTCTGCGGTTATTCCACCGTATCGCCGCACATCATGCTGGCGACCGTCTTTGCCGAACATTTTGGCATCCGGCCCGCTTACGCCCATGCCGTCCAGGTCGGCGGCGCGACCGGGCTCGCGATGACCATGCTCGCCCATCATCTCGTGGAAGCAGGCGTCGCCCGCAATGTGCTCGTCGTCGCCGGCGAGAACCGCCTCACCGGGCAGAGCCGCGATGCCTCGATCCAGGCGCTGGCACAGGTCGGCCATCCCGATTACGAGGTGCCGCTCGGACCGACCATTCCCGCCTACTACGGCCTGGTCGCGAACAGGTACGTGCACGAATACGGCGTGACGGAAGAAGACCTCGCCGAATTCGCGGTACTGATGCGCGCTCATGCCTGCACCCATCCCGGCGCGCAATTCCGCGATTCCATCACTGTTTCCGACGTCATGGCTTCCAAACCGGTGGCGATGCCGCTGAAGCTGCTCGATTGCTGTCCGGTCTCCGACGGCGGCGCGGCTTTCGTGATCAGCCGCGAGCGGACGGGAGAGGCCGGCGTGCGCATTCGCGGCTGTGCCCAGGCCCACACCCATCAGCACGTCACTGCAGCGCCCGCCCTGAGCGAACTCGGCGCCGAGATCTCCGTCGGCCGCGCCAAGGACGCGACCGGCCTTGCGATCTCCGACGTGCGCTACGCCGCGATCTATGACAGCTTTACGATCACGCTCGCGATGCTGCTGGAAGACCTCGGTCTCGCTGGCCGCGGCGAGGCAGCCGCGCGCGTGCGCGCCGGCCATTTCAGCCGAGACGGCGCGATGCCGCTGAACACCCATGGCGGCCTGCTCAGCTACGGTCATTGCGGCGTCGGCGGCGCCATGGCGCATCTGGTGGAAACGCATCTGCAGATGACGGGGCGGGCGGCGGATCGTCAGGTGCGCGACGCTTCGATCGCGCTGCTGCACGGGGATGGCGGCGTGCTGTCGTCCCACGTGACCATGTTCCTGGAGCGGGTGCGATGAGCGAGCGAATCGCGGATTGGACCCAAGGTGAGCAGGTCATCACCTTTCAGACCTGCACCTCATGCAAACATGTGCAGTATTTCCACCGCGCCTTCTGCGCGGCCTGCGGCGCGTCCGATCCGCGCGAGCAGCGCGCCAGCGGCAAGGGCAAGGTCTACGCGGCATCGCTGGTCTGCCGCGCCGCGACGCCTGAGACGCGGTCCCACGTGCCCTACAACATCCTGCTGGTCGATTGCGCCGAGGGTTTTCGCATGATGGCGCATGGTGAGAATGATCTCGCCATCGGCGATGAGGTCAGTGCGAGCTTCAAACTGTTCGCTGGGAAGATTGTGCCGTTTTTCACGAAGAGATCATAGTGGGATTCGTCATTCGGGGGCGGTCCTGAGAGACCGAGCCTGGAACGGGAATTCTGGGCCTGGCTTGTGCGAGGGCCACCCCGGAATGACGAAAACTCTTACGCGACTCTTAACTAACGCCCGTAGAACAAGATGCTGGCGATGACGAGCATCGCCATCACCGCCAGCATATGCGCGAACGCTTCCGAGGCCGCCCCCTTGGTGGCTTCCTTCATGCCATTTTCTCCCTAGACTTGGGCGTGACTCATCGATGCGCGGTTAGCGCCCAATGGCCAATTGTTTTTACTCGGAACACCCCTTGCGAGTATCCGCCGCGATCAAGTCCCCACGCGGCGAATATCGACTGTGCCAAGGTCGTTCAGCAATGCGGCGGCATTTTGACTCGATGTTGTTGCTCCTGCGGACGCGCAAGAATACAGTTTCGTGGAACTTTCGCCGCTAGCGACAAAAAGCATCAAAGGCCTAGGGAAAAACTTCAGGAAAATCATGGCCCGTATCAACTACAGCGACCCGTCCAAGGCATCCGACCGCACCCGCGAGATCCTCGACAAGAACCGCAATGCCAACATCTTCCGGATGATGTCGCATTCGCCGAGCTATTTCGAGCAGTACTGCCGGCTCGGCGGCGCCATCCGCCACAAGGGGGAGCTCAATCCGATCGTGCGCGAACTCGCGATCACCCGCACAGGCATTTTGTGCGAGGCGCCGTACGAGATCGTCGCGCACAAGCGCATCGGCAAGAATGTCGGCGTCACCGACGAGCAGAACGAAGCGATCGAGAACTGGCAGGATGCCAAGTGCTTCGACGAGGTGCAGCGTGCCGCGCTCGCCTTCACCGACGAGATCGTGAAATTGAACAAGCCGACTGATGCGACGTTCAAGGCGATCTCATCGAAGCTGACGCCGGCCGCGCTGGTTGAACTGCAGCTCTCGGTCGGATTCTACATCATGACGTCAAAGTTTCTGGAGACCTTTGAGATCGACCTTCAGCCGGTCACCGAAGTGGTAGGCTGATCGAGCAATTGCTGTGAGGGATGCTCATGACAATCGATGAATATGCGGCCTGGGCCGCCACCGTTGCAAAAGTCGATGAGCATCCGTCCAACGAACGGCTGTCCTATCTGGGCCTCGGTCTCGCCGGCGAATCCGGCGAGGTCGCCGAGCACATCAAGAAGCTGCTGCGCGATGACTGGCTTGACCAGGCAGGCCTCGTCGAAGAGCTCGGCGATGTCATCTATTACTGGGCCTGCCTGTGCGCCGCGACCGGCCAGCAGCCATCCGAATTGCTCAAGGCGAGTGCGGCCAAGATCAATCGGCGGATCAGCGAGGCGGCGGGCCGCTAGGCCGCTCAGGTCGACGTCAGGATATCCACCCTGGCGTTGGCGACGATCAGGCGGTCGGCGAGAAGCTGCGCAAGATTGCGCATGATGCGTTCGCTGGCGTGCGGGTGTTGCTTGCGGAAGCGTTCGAACGCTTTCAGGGGCGCTTCGAACGCGGTCGCCGCCATGTCCGCGAACACGTCGGCGGAGCGAGTGGTCTCGATCAGGGCCATTTCGCCGAAGGCCATGCCGGCGGTGAGCGTCGCCAGCCGCACGCCGTCGGGCAGCGTGACATGCACGGCGCCGCTGCGCAGGAAGAACAGAGCATCGGCGGGATCGCCCGTGGTGAGGATCTTTGTCCCGGATTGATAGGTCCGGATCGTGCAGATCGAGGCGAGGTCGGTCAGCTCTTCCTCGCTCATGCCGTCCAGCAGCGGCTGTTCGGCAAGCTCGGTGGCCTCGTGGAAATCGATCGAACCTCCGTACCGATAGATGATCTGGTCTTCGGCCCATTCGATCGCGGTGTCGAGCAGATAGAAGTCGCGGACGTTCTTGAGCTCGGCGGTCCATTCCCGCAGGCTGTCCCATTCCTTGGAGGCGCGCCTGACGCCTGACAGGACGACAGTCACATTCAGCGCCGCCAGCTCCTCGAACGCTTCGGCCACCAGCCGCGCTCCGGCGCGCGTGGTGGAGGTGACGCGGTGGAGATCGAAGATCACGAATTGCGGCCGCGGCCGGCCCGCAAGCCGGCGCGAGACATAGTCGACAGCCGACAGCGACAGCGTGCCGACCAGCTCGATGATCCGCACTTCCTGTTCGTGGGCCGCGAGAATATCGCGCTCCTGCGGGCGGCGCACGCGCCGCGATGGACTTTTGCCGATGTCGTAATCGGCGATGACGGCGTTGCGCGCATCGTCGCTGCGGTTGAGCATATGCAGATCGTAATGCGAGGACAGCGCCTCGCAGACCTTGATGCCGCGCACGCTGTTGCCGTGCTTGTCGAGCCTTGGCGAATAGCTGCCGAGCCCGAGGCGGGCGGGGAGGGCTGCGAGAATTCCGCCGCCGACGCCGCTCTTGGCGGGGATGCCGATCCGGTAGATCCATTCGCCGGCATAGTCGTACATGCCCGACGACGTCATCACCGACAGCGTGCGCGAGATTGCGTAAGGCGTCAGCACCTGCTCGCCTGTGACCGGGTTGACGCCGCGGTTCGCGAGCGTTGCCGCCATCACCGCGATGTCGCGCGCGGTGACCAGCACCGCGCATTGCCGGAAATAGACGTCGAGTACGGCGGCGACATTGTCCGAGATCACCGCATTGGTCTTGAGAAGATAGCCGATGGCGCGGTTGCGGTCGCCGGTCTGGCTTTCGGAAGCGTAGACGGCCTCGTCGACGGCGAGGTCGCGGCCGGCAAAACGACTGAGCGCGAGGCGAATTTGCTCGAAGGCATCTGGACCCTTGCTGTCGTGGATCAGCCCGGTGCAGGCGATCGCGCCGGCATTGACCATCGGGTTGAAGGGATGGTTCTCCGAGTTGAGCCGGATCGAGTTGAAGGGATCGCCTGAAGGCTCGACGCCGATCGCGCTCTCGACCCTGTTTGCGCCGAGCAGGTCCAGCGCCAGTGCGAACACGAACGGCTTTGACATCGACTGGATGGTGAAGGGCACCCTGGAGTCGCCGACCTCGTAGACATGACCGTCCAGGGTCGCGAGGCTGACGCCAAAACAGGCAGGATCGGCCTTGCTCAGCTCGGGAATGTAATCGGCGACTGTGCCGGAGGTCTCCGCCGAGAATTCGTTGAGGCAATTGTCCAGAAACCGCAGCAAAGGCGGCTTCGAGCGGGTCCAGGCGGTGGCGAGAGGCGAAAGCGGTTTCATCGCCTCTCTTTGTGCAACGCAATCAGGGCACGCGCAACCCGTCCGGCACCACGGTCTGCCGCCGGACCAGCAGCAGGGCGAGCAAAACCGTGGGGACGAGGATGGCGAGGCCGAGCGCCGTCACCTGCAGCTGCGACAGCGGCATGATGCCGCCGCCGGGGGTGGCCACCACGAACCCGCCGATCACCAGCAGCACGCGAATCGGCCATTCCAGCGCACCGGCGCCGCGGAGATCGCCGACAAAGGGCTGGTAGCCCTGGATGCCGCCGCAGATGAACAGTGTGCCGAACGCCGCGAGTGCCATCAGCCCGAGACCGGCGAGATAGGGGCTCGGCCCCTGCAGCACCAGCGCGGGATTGAGCACGAAGAAGAACGGGATGAAATAGATGATGCTGCCGACCCACATCGATTCCCAGCCCGTCTTCATCGCCGGCGAGCCGGCGATGCCTGCGGCCGCGAACGAGGCGATCGCGACTGGCGGGGTGATCGAGGACAGCATGCCCCAGTAGAAGATGAACATGTGCACGGCCATCCTGTTCAACCCGAGCTTCTCCAGCGCCGGCGCGACCAGGATGGCGAGAAAGATGTAGCAGGCCGTCGTGGTCAGCCCGAGCCCGAGGATCAGGCTGGTGAGGGCGCACATGCCGAGCAGCAGGAACGGATTGTCACCGGCGATGCGCAGCAAATCGTTGGCGAGGCTCGACACCACGCCGGTCATCGAGAAGGCGCCGATCAGCAGGCCGCAGCCGGCGAGGATGCCGACGAGCTCGACGAAGGTGCGCCCGTTGACCTCGAGGAATTTGCCGATGGTCGCGACAGTCCAGCGCGTGTCCTTCGCGAACAGCTGGTTGAGGACCAGAAGCAGGGCGGTGGCGTAGAACGGCGCATGGCTCTCGCGCTTGAAGTAGAGCAGCATCACGATCAGCAGCGCGATCACGAAGACGTAGTACCAGCCATCCTTGATCGTATCCATGACCCGCGGCAGCTCCGCGCGCGGAATGCCCTTCAGCCCGTGTCGTGCGGCGTAGGAATCGACCTGCATGAACAGGCCGATGTAATAGAGCACCGCCGGAATGATGGCTGCGAGCGCGACATCGGCGTAGCTGACGTTGAGGAACTGTGCGATCACGAAAGCGGTCGCGCCCATCACCGGCGGCGCCAGCACCGCGCCGGTCGAGGCACAGGCCTCGATCGCGCCGGCATAGGAGGCGCGAAAGCCGCTCTTCTTCATCACCGGGATGGTCATCGTGCCGGCGGTCAGCACGTTGGAGATGATCGAGCCCGACATCATGCCGAGCAGGCCGCTGGCGAAGATGCAGACCTTCGCCGCGCCGCCACGGAACGTGCCGCACAGGGCGAAGGCGAGATTGATGAAGAACTTTCCGGCGCCGGTCATCATCAGCGCGGTGCCGAATACCAGGAAGCCGATTACGGTGTCGGCGAACGCCTGGATGGGAATGCCGAGCAGGCTCTCGCCCGACAGCACGTGATAGGCGGTCGCCTGCTCCAGAGTCGATTGCGTGCCGCGGAACGGACCTAACCAGCTGGATTCTGCGAACAGCGGATAGACGGTGAAGGGAAGTACGCTCAGTAACAGGCTCCAGCCGCCGGTCCGGCGCAGCGCCTCCATCAGCATCACCCACATCACGAGACCCGCGGCGGTCACGCTGTTCGGCGCCCCCCCGAATTCCCAGCCCGCTTCCGCGGCCTTGCGGACGTTCGACATCAACACGAGCGCCGCGGCAAAAGTCACGACAAAGCAGACAAGGTCATACCAGGGAATGCGGTCAAGCGGCGCGCGCGGGGTCCCCGGGAAGATCAGGAACGTGAACGGCAGCATCAGGGCGATCAGGAGATAGAAGTACTCGGTGTTGAGCTGGGTGTAGCCGACGAAGAAGCGCAGCGAGAATTGCTGGTTGATGCAGAGCAGGATGGTCGCGGCGGTCGCGACGACGAGCATCCAGCGCCAGGCACCGCGCAAGCTTCGCGCGCGCGTGACCTCCGCCTCCTGCATGTTGCCGGCCGCGCCGTGCGGATCGTCGAACACGATCCGCTTGGCCTCGTCCTGCGGGGCGGTGGAGACTGAAGCAGACGACATGATCGACCCCGCGCGTGGGCAATTAACGCTGAGAACTAATCCTCGAACCCGTTCGGCATGTTGGCCTTCGCAAGCGCTGCGGCACGCGCCTTCATCCAGCCGTCGAGGAACGCCTTGTCATCCGCAGGCGGATTGGACTTGCCGTAGTCGGTCCACGCTGCGCCAAGCACCTCCTGGCGCTTGATCAGCTTGTTATTGTGCGCGTCCTGCGCGTCACTCCATTGCCCGGCTTCCTTCAGTGCCTTCACCGCGCCTGGATGCACCGGCACCACCCAGTTCTTGGTCTGGCGATCGGCCGCAAGCCCGCCGGCGCCGGGCGCGGAGTCCTTGTAGGAATCGTAGTTCACGATCATCGCCTTGGTGATCGCATAGACCTGGTCGGGGGCTTGCGAGGCGTAGGCGACGAAGATCGGGTAGGGGTAGTTGCCGAGCTCGATCGGCTTGTCCGGCGAGATGCCGGCGCCGCAGGTCGCGGTCTGCGGGAAGAAGAACGAGCCGACCTTCTGCATCCGCGCCCAGCCTTCCTTGTCCTTGGCGGGCAGCGGCGGCCAGACCAGGCCGCGCGGCGAGGTCTCGGCTTCCTTGGCGGGGCCGGTGATGGTGGTGCCGAAGGCTGCGTCGGTGTCGTTGTTGATCAAGCCCTTCCACATCGCGCCGTAGCTCGCGAACTCGACCACCTTGACGTCCTTCTGCGTCAGGCCGGCGAAGGCGAGCACCGCGAGCGAGTTCTGGTTCAGCGCCGGCGAGCCGACGACGAATCCGACACGCTTTCCCTTGAGGTCCTTGAGCTCCTTCACGCCTGTATCCGCGGCCACGCCGAGCGTGCCGCAATTGCAGTCGACGGATGAGAGCATGATCTGGAGCGGTTGCGGGCCCCATTCCCTGGAGCCGAACTCGAACACGCCTTCCTGTGCGAAATAGGTGCCCGATCCCATCGCCGCGGAAACCGCACGCTTGGCGCGCAGCGGCGCCAGACGCGCGACGTCGTTGCCTGCGGGGAGCACGCGCACGTCGCTCGCGTATTTGTCCTTCATCATCTTGCCGACGCCGACAGCGATGTTGAAGCCGGCGGTGCCGGTGTCATAGGCGGTGAACGTCAATGTCGCCGGCAGCTTGATGTCTTCGGCGGACGCATAGCGTGTAGACGCAAAAGAAATGCCCGCCACCAAGGCAGGCGCGAGCACGATCAGCCCACGAAGCATGTTTCCCTCCAATGATCCTCGCGTTTGCCGCGACGATTTTCTTTCTTTGTTTGAAACAGGTTTTGTTTGAAACGGATCATGTCATCGCCATCAAGCGATGGCAACGCCGTAGCGCGAACGCCGCAATGAAGCTGACAGAATGTCGCGGAAACTCCGGATAATGCAGTCAGTTCGCCACGATCGCGATCGCCTGTCCCTCGGCAACGACGTCGTCGAGCTTCACCAGAAGCGATGTGATCTCGCCGCTCACAGGAGAAAGCACAGGGATCTCCATCTTCATCGCTTCGACCACCACAATCTCATCACCATCTGCAACGGTTCCTCCAACTTGCACGGGAGTTGCGCAGACGCGTCCGGCGATCTCCGTGACGATCTTAATTTCTGGCATGCCATCGCCTTTTTGTTGTGGTCGCAAAATGCCTGAGGTAGTTTCTTCTGCAAGCGGAATTTAATTCCGCACAGCGGAACAAGCGGTAGGGATCATGGGACGACGTTCGGAGCGGTTGAGTAGACAAGGTGCGCTCGCCGGCGATGCCGGTGAGGGTGATGTCATCCAGGTGGTGTCGCGCGCGTTCGACGTGTTGCGATGCTTCGAGGGCCACGATAGCAGGCTCGGCAATCTCGAGATTTCAAATCGCTGCGGCCTGCCGCGCTCGACGGTGTCGCGGCTCACGCACACGCTGACGCGGATGGGGCAGCTGGTCTATCTGCCGCGCGATCAAAAATATCGCATCGGGCCGAGCGCGGTGGCGATGAGCGCCTCGATGATGAAGGGCGCGCAGCTGCGCAGCATGATCCGCCAGCGGCTCCAGGAAGTCGCCGAGCAATTGCCCGGCACCGTCGGCTTCGTGGTCCCCGATCGCTTCCATCTGGTCTATCTCCAGTTCGCGCGCTCGGCCTCGGCGCTCGGCCTGCACGAGGGCACCGGCAGCCGCATCTCGATGGCCTCGACCGCTGCGGGCGCAGCCTACACCGCGGCATTGGCGCCCGAGGTCGGCGATGCCTTCATCGCGGACATGGAGCGGGAAGCTCCCGAGGCTGCGAAAATCCTGCGGCCCCGCATCGAGGCCAACCGGCAGTCGCTGCATGAGCGCGGCTATGTCGTGGCCTGCGGCCTGTGGAGCCCGCATATCAACGGGCTAGCGGTGCCGATCTGGTCGCCGCAATACCAGACCTTCGTGGTGATCACGATCGGTCTTCTATCGTCGATGTACGACGAAGAGCGTCTGCATGCCGAGGTCGCCCCGTTGATGGTCGCGCTCGGCCGCTCGCTCGGCAGCCTGATGGACGGCGCGGAAGGCGACGTCTTCAACGCCCGCATCCCGCGCAAACCGGTCGCCATGGCCGTGCACAACAATAACAAGCCGATCAATTCGGAGGGAGTGAATGAACTGGAAGTCGGAACTCGACGAGCTCGCCCGGCGCGAAGCCTTCGCGCGGGAGATGGGCGGCGTTGACAAGGTCAAGCGTCAGCATGACCAGGGCCGACTGACTGTTCGGGAGCGTATCGACAGACTGACCGACAAGGGCAGCTTTCACGAGATCGGTGCCGTCTCCGGCGTCGGCGAGTACGATTCCAGCGGCGAGTTGCAGAAATTGACGCCGGCGAACTGCGTGTTCGGCCGCGCGCGCGTCGAAGGCCGCACCGTCGTCGTGGTCGGCGACGATTTCACCGTGCGCGGCGGCTCGGCGGACGCGTCCATCTCCGCAAAGCCGCTGATGGCGGAGGAGATGGCTCATGATCTCCGCCTGCCCATCGTCCGCATCATCGAAGGCTCCGGCGGCGGCGGCTCGGTCAAGACCATCGAGACCAAGGGCGCGGCGAACTTGCCGGGTGGCATCGGCGGCACACGCTGGTATCGCTTCACCACGGAGAATTTGTCGCGCGTGCCCGTGGTCGCGCTCGGCCTCGGCTCGGTCGCAGGGCTCGGTGCCGCGCGTCTTGCCGCCAGCCATTATTCCATCATGACCCGGAAGTCGGCGATGTTCGTCGCAGGCCCGCCGGTGGTGAAGGCGCTGGGGCAGGACCTCTCGAAGGAAGAGCTCGGCGGCGCCGACATCCAGACCCGCGCCGGCGCGGTCGATCATGCCGTCGACACCGAGGAGGAGGCCTTTGCCTGCGCGCGGCGATTCCTGTCCTATCTGCCGTCGTCGGTTGACGGTCTGCCGCCGACCTTGCCCTGCACCGACAATCCGGAGCGCACGGAAGAGGCGCTGATGAGCGCGGTGCCACGCAACCGCAAGCAGGTCTACAAGATACGGCCGATCGTCGAACAGGTCGTGGACAAGGGCTCGTTTTTCGAGGTCGGCAAGAATTTCGGCAAGCCGATCATTGTCGGCCTCGCGCGGCTCGAGGGCAGGGCGGTGATGGTGCTTGCCAGTGACAGCTTTCACTATGGCGGCTCCTGGACGGCGGACGCCTGCCAGAAGGTGGTGCGCTGGGTCGACTTCGCAGAGACCTTCCATTTGCCGATCGTCTATCTCATGGACTGCCCCGGCTTCATGATCGGGCTCGATGCGGAGAAGGCGGGGACCATCCGCCATGGCGTTCGCGCCATGGCCGCGGTCAACCAGACCACGGTGCCCTGGTGCACGGTGATCCTGCGCAATGCCTTCGGTGTCGCCGGCGTGGTGCATCAGCCCGCCGACCGCTTCTCGATCCGCTACGCCTGGCCGTCGGCCTATTGGGGCTCGCTCCCGCTCGAAGGCGGCATCGAAGCCGCCTATCGCGCGGACATCGACGCGGCCGAGGACAAGGCGGAGAAGCTGAAGGAGATCGAGGGTCGCCTCAACAAGCTGCGCTCGCCGTTCCGCTCCGCCGAAAAGTTCTGGGTGGAGGAGATCATCGATCCCAGGAAGACGCGGTCGCTGCTGTGCGAGTTCGCGCGGCTGGCGGAGCCATTGCGAAAGCCAGGGCCGCCGGAGAGGTTTTCGATCAGGCCGTAGCTTCAGCGGCCTCTGCGAGCCGCTGATGCCGACCTCAGCCCAATCGCAGTTTCGCAAAATTGATCTAGCGCAACGCCACGCATCCGATTGTCTGCAAGCGTCTCGTTCGGAACGAGGGAGAGACGTCATGACAAATGCGGGTAACGCGCTGCTTTGGACAGCCATATATTTCGGTCTGTCGTTCGCTGCAATTTTTGTAGTCTGGTTTGCCGAGCGGTTGCGCGCCGGCTTCGTGAGGAAGCCGTAAAGCCTCCTGGGTTCGCTACCTCGTCACCTGCTGACCGGACGGCCGATGGCTGCCGCCGGGCGGTGCCTTCGGCGTCGGCGGCGTTGTGCTCGCGCTTTGCCGCGGCAGTGATGACGTGACCTCAAAACAACAACGCGCTACGCTTCCCGGATAAGAACAAGAGGAAGCGCCAATCGTGTACGACTTCATTATCGTGGGCGGCGGCTCGGCGGGGTCCGTGCTGGCCCACCGGCTCTCCGCCAGGAGCGCCAACAAGGTCCTGCTCTGCGAGGCGGGACAGGACACACCGCCCGGAGATGAGCCGGCCGAGATCAGGGACAGCTATCCGGGGACGGCCTATTTCGATCCGCGCTTCCACTGGACCGAACTCAAGGTCACGACGCAGATCGTCAGCCACAACAATCCGAACGAAGGGCGTCCGCCCTTACGCAAATACGAGCAGGCTCGCGTGCTTGGCGGCGGCTCTTCGATCAACGGCCAGATGGCCAACCGCGGCGCGCCGACCGACTACGACGAATGGGAAGCGCGCGGCGCTGCGGGGTGGAGCTGGAACGATGTGCTGCCCTTCTTCAAGAAGGTCGAGCGCGACCTCGATTTCGACGGGCCCTACCACGGCAAGGACGGTCGCATCCCGGTCCGCCGAATCCCCAGGGAACACTGGACGCGGCATTCTGAGGCGTTCGCGCAAGCCTTCCAGCAGGCCGGACATCAGTTCCTGCCCGACCAGAACGGCGAGTTCGTCGACGGGTTTTTCCCCGTGACGCACTCGAACCAGGCCGAGCAACGCGTCTCGGCTGCCATGGGCTATCTCGATCGCGACACGCGCAAGCGCGCCAACCTCACGATCTCCACCAACACGCAAGTCAGGGAATTGCTGTTCGAAGGCACGCGGTGCGTCGGCGTGAAGGCGGTGGTCGACGGGCGGGAGCAGGAATTCCGCGCCCGCGAGATCATTCTCTCCAGCGGCGCCATCCATTCGCCGGCGCATCTGTTGCGCGCCGGCATCGGCCCGGTCGGTCACCTCAAGGATATGGGCATTCCCGTACTGATGGGGCTGCAAGGCGTCGGCCAGCGCCTGATGGATCATCCCTCGATCTCGCTGTCGTCCTTTGTTCGCCGCGGCGCGCGGATGAATGAGCACACCCGGCGACACATGCAGCTCGGCCTGCGTTACTCGTCCGGGCTCGAAGGCGTACCGAAAGGCGACATGTTCGTCGTCCTGCTCAGCAAATCGGCCTGGCACGCGGTCGGTGAGCAGATCGGATCACTGCTGACATTCGTCAACAAGACCTATTCCGAGACCGGACAGGTCAAGCTTGCCTCGCGCGATCCGGTCGTCGAGCCGATCGTCGAGTTCAACCTGTTGTCCGACCGGCGCGACCTCGATCGGCTGATGAGCGGTTTCCGCAAGATGGCGGCCGTGCAGATGAGCGACGTTGTCAGGGCCGTGACGGACAAGCCGTTCCCGGCCTCCTATACCGACCGCGTGCGCAAGATCGGCGTGGTCAACACCAAGAATCGGTTTCTGACCAAGATCGCCGCGGCCCCGATGGACGGGCCGGCAGCGCTGCGCCACTACATGATCGACAATTTCGTGGTCGAGGGCTTCACCTTCGACGACGTCATCAACGATGACGAGGCGCTGGAAGCCTTCGTGCGCAAGGCGACCATCGGCGTGTGGCACGCCTCCTGCTCGTGCCGCATGGGCCGGGCCGACGATCCGATGGCGGTGGTCGATCCAGAGGGGCGCGTCAAGGGCGTGCAGGGCCTGCGCGTCGTCGATGCCTCGATCTTC
Organism: Bradyrhizobium sp. WSM4872; assembly: GCF_055811715.1. Classification (NCBI taxonomy): domain Bacteria; kingdom Pseudomonadati; phylum Pseudomonadota; class Alphaproteobacteria; order Hyphomicrobiales; family Nitrobacteraceae; genus Bradyrhizobium; species Bradyrhizobium sp. WSM4872. The sequence continues at coordinate 89,133 of NZ_JBVVPT010000010.1, forward strand.
CCGGTGGTGCCGTGCGCCAACACCAATTTTCCGGTCCTGATGTCGGCGGAGAAGATCGCGGCCGCGATGATGCAGTGAGCTCGCGCGGCTTTCGGGCTGGCGGTAGAACGAAAAATTGGGGTCGAGAACGGTTCCGCGGCAGGCGGTCTGGCGGACATGCGTCCGCAGGCGGAACTTGGAACCCAGCTTAGGCGTTCTTTGCCAGATTTCGCCTTCCGGCTGGGACCGGGCCGCTGACCGCGCGTCCCCTCTCGGGGCCGGAGCGCATGTCGGCGATGGAGCTTCATGGGGGTTCAATGATCAATTCATCAAGCCGGGCGCAAACCAGCGACCCCGGAGAGTTGCCTAGGATTTCGACCGGCAGTGACGGCCTCGACGATATCCTCTACGGCGGGCTCGATCCCAATCGCATGTACCTTTACGAGGGTCGGCCCGGCTCGGGCAAGACCACGATGGCGCTGCAATTCCTTCTCGAGGGCGCCCGTTGCGGTGAACGCGTGCTCTATATTTCCTTGTCGGAAACCAAGCGTGAGCTGACGCTGGTGGCACAGCGGCACGGCTGGTCGCTGCAAGGCGTCGACATCTTCGAACTGGTGCCGCCGGAGACGACGCTCGATCCGGAGCGCGAGCTCACCGTCTTCCATCCCGCCGAAATGGAGCTGAGCGAAACCACCGGCCTGATATTCAAGGAGGTCGAACGGATCAATCCCGCGCGCGTCGTGCTGGACAGCCTGTCCGAGCTCCGCCTCCTTGCGCAGAACCCGCTGCGGTACCGGCGCCAGGTTCTGGCGCTGAAGCACTTTTTCACCAACCGCAATTGCACGGTCATCCTCCTCGACGATCTCTCGTCCTCCCAGGACGATCTGCAGCTCCATTCGATCGCGCATGGCGTCGTGATGCTCGAACAGCTCGCTATTGATTATGGAGCAGAGCGCCGGCGGCTTCGCGTCATCAAGATGCGCGGCATTCGATTCCGCGGCGGCTTCCACGATTTCACGATCGAAGCGGGAGGGGTGCGGATATTTCCCCGTCTGGTGGCGGCCGAACATCACACCTCGTTCATCGGTGAGTTAACGCCCAGCGGCAATGCGCAACTCGACCAACTCCTGGGAGGAGGGCTCGAGCGCGGCACCAGTGCGCTGCTCTTGGGCGCCGCCGGTGTCGGCAAGTCTTCTCTCGCGCTGACCTATGCGATCGCGGCGGCAGATCGCGGTGAGCATGCGGTGTTCTTTGCCTTCGACGAAGGTCGCGGCACAGTGGAGGCCCGGGCTCGAACGCTGGGCCTGCCCCTTGAAAGCCATCTGCAATCGGGGCTCATCCGATTTAAACAGATCGATCCCGCCGAGATGTCCCCCGGCGAATTCGCCGCCAATGTGCGCAACAGCGTCGAAAACGATAGCGCCCGAATTGTTATCATCGACAGTCTGAACGGCTACCTCAACGCAATGCCGGATGAGCGATTTCTGATCCTCCAGATGCACGAGCTCCTGAGCTATCTCGGACAGAAAGGCGTGCTGACCGTCCTGATCCTCGCTCAGCATGGGCTGGTCGGTCCGATGGAAACGGCTCTCGATATCAGCTATTTGAGCGATGCCGTGCTCATGCTGCGCTATTTCGAAGTCGGCGGAACGGTGCGGCGTGCGCTCTCGGTCGTGAAGAAGCGCAGCGGCAATCATGAAAATTCCATCCGCGAGTTTCGTCTTGGCAGTGCCGGCATTACGGTAGGTCCTCCGCTGACCGGGTTCAGCGGCATCTTTTCCGGGAATCCGCGTTACTCGGGCACGGAAATGCCGGAAGGGCTGTCGGAATGAGCGCCGACCGCGATCATTGCGTCCTGGTGTTTGCTCCGATCGGCCGCGATGGACCGGCATCGGTCGAGCTCTTCCGAAATTCGAATCTCCTAGCAATCAATTGTCGTAGTCTCCCTGAGCTGGTCAGCGAGATGTCGGCGGGCGTGGGCGCGGTTCTTCTCGCCGAGGAGGGCCTGTTCGGGAAGGATACCCAGCCGTTGGCACATTGGATCGAGCGGCAGCCGCCCTGGTCCGACCTGCCCTTTGTCATTCTCACCAGCCACCGGGAGCAGCCGGCGGTGGTTGCTTGGCGCCGCAGCATCGTCGAGACACTCCGCAACGTTTCGCTGCTGGAGCGCCCGGTTCAGCCGATCACGCTGACGAGCGCTATCCAATCCGCAATGCGGGCCCGCCGGCGGCAATATGAAATTCGGACCTTGCTGCAGGCGCGCGAGCGGACGGCCCAGGAGCTCGAGAAGCTCGTCGTCGAGCGTACCCGCGCCCTCGAGGAGGCCAACAAGCATCTGCGGGCCGAAATGGAAGAGCGCGCCCGCGTCGAGGAGACCCTTCGTCAGGCCCAGAAGATCGAAGCCATCGGACAATTGACCGGCGGAGTAGCTCACGACTTCAACAATCTGCTGATGGTGATCTCCGGTGGATTGGACATGCTCGATCGGCAGACTGATCCTGATCGGCGGCGTCGTCTGTTGGAGGGAATGGTTCAGGCGGCGCAGCGGGGTGCCGGCCTGACCAGGCAGCTTCTGGCTTTTTCACGGCGGCAGAAGCTCCGGCCCGAGGCCGTCGACATCCCAGCGCAGATCGGCGGCATGCGCGAATTGCTCGATCGGAGCCTGAGAGGCGACGTTCACGTCGAGTTTGATTTTCCCGAGGGCCTTTGGCCGGTTGAGGTCGACCCGGGAGAGCTCGAGCTGGTCATTCTCAACCTGGCGGTCAACGCCCGCGATGCGATGCCGAACGGTGGCACCATCGTTGTCCGCGGGGAGAACCTGGCCGGCCTGACCGAGGACGAGATCGCGGGCGATTACGTTCGTCTGTCCGTGGTCGACAGAGGTGTTGGAATGAGGCCCGAGATCCTGGCGCGGGTCTTCGAACCGTTCTTCACGACCAAGGATGTCGGGAAAGGCTCGGGCCTGGGGCTTGCTCAGGTCCACGGATTTGCGACGCAGTCACGCGGAATGGTTCGCATAAAATCGATCGTCGACGAGGGCACCAGCATCGAGCTCTACTTGCCGAGATCCAGGAATATTCCTTCGGGTGAACGGCATCTCATCGACCTGAACAGGGCTCGGCCCAAGAAGGCCAATCATGGCCGGGTTCTCCTCGTCGAGGACGACGACGAGGTCGCCGCGCTGGTCAGCGAGATGCTTGCGCAGCTCGGTTACCAGGTCACTCGCGCGGCGAGCGCTGCGGCGGCTCTCGGTGCCCTGGCGGACGGCCGCTCCGTCGACCTGGTGTTTTCCGATATCATGATGCCGGGCGGCATGAACGGTGTCGAACTCGCGTCCGAGATCAAGAGAAGGCGAAGCGACATCCCGGTCTTGCTGACAAGCGGATACGCCGAAGCCGCGGTTCACGACGCCGAAGCGGCCGGGATCCGGATCCTGCCGAAACCCTACCACATCGACGAACTCGCCGCAGCGCTCGGTGCGGCAAAGTCGGACTTTGCGACAACCGCAGGACCGGGCTTGGCGAAGACTCGGGGCTGACGATTCGCGCGACAATCACCGGCCGGGCTATGGCTTCCGGGCGCGCCTGCGCAATTGCGCGCTCTGCCGATCGTGCCGCGGCGCGCAACGATGCGACGAACAAATGCAAAGCGGTCGCGTCTGGATTGCGCAGACACGCATTCGTTTTCTGCGAGTTAAAGATTTCCGCCACTATGTGTGGCTATATTGATTGCCAAAATCGGCCCGCAAATGCAGCCACTTTCAGCCGTCATTTGAGACCATTTCAGCCAAACTGTTGTTGATTTCTTTGCAGGGGCAGGGACCCTCAGTTGGAGCCCTGCAATGTTCAAGTCGGTTCTTTCCGCGTGTTTCTTCGTTGCCTTTAGTTTCGTCGCTTCCGAAGCACGGCCTTATCGCATTCATCAAGCACCCGAATGCAACGTGACGATGCCCTGCGACTTCTCGTATTCGCAAATGCGTCGTGAGCGGACGTCCAGGTCCTTCCTAACGCCCGGGTCCTCACTCCAATCCTATCGCGCGACGCAACTGACAGTGACCGACGCAGGCGGCGCCGCGACGGCGAGCCTCTCCGGCGCTCGCATCGTCGGTGGTCGTCCGGCAGGTTGCCCTTCCTCCTTCTGCGGCTGCGGCGCTGCTCTGCGCGTGTTCGGCCGTATCGTGCCGGAATTGAATCTCGCGTCGAACTGGCTGCGCTTCCCGCGGACATCACCCGCACCGGGAATGGTCGCAGCCCGACACGGACATGTGTTCGTCCTCGAGCAACACCTAAGCGGGGATATCTGGCTGGCGTACGACGCCAACTCGGGCGGACACGCGACGCGAATGCATGCGCGTTCATTGCGTGGCTACACGATCGTCAACCCGCGCGGCGGTTCGGTCGCTTGAGACGCGGGCCGGCAGGTGCGTTACGAGACCTGGTGCGCCATCGCGCGGAACACCTTGTCAACCCCGCACTGAAATAATATTCGTATTTACAGAAGTTCGGATAAGGCGTAGTTTGCGCGCATCCCGGCCTGCTACAAGGGCGTTTCGCGATCGTCACGAGACGCGGGCCGGGAGGCGGTGGCCGCGACTGCGTCGGCGCGCTGGGCAGGCTGCAGGGCGGGTTTTCCCGTGAGCAGCTGCACACGCGGTACGACACGGCGCTGACAGCCTCCTCGTTCGGTCTCGATGGCGAGCGCACGCCAGGCATCGAGGACAGGGGCGGGGAGGTGCGCGGACGGCAAAATCGTGTGGTCCTGACGCCCGGGGTCTGTGCGTCAAGTCTTGTGGTGATGCTCTGCCCAACCGGGTCAGCACATCAGCCATCCGCAAGGCGACGGGGGCAATAGTGCATCGCTCCCCGGGGAGAGCGCGTCATAAGCCGTAAAACCATTCGCGCAGGGAAGGCCGGTTGCCGGCGTCACCTGTCGTCCACCCCGTGCGCGTCTTGCTCGCACACGGGACTACGGGTGCCAGCCGGCGCCCGGCCTTCCCTGCGCCCTTTCCTTCGAGAGGGTGCGAAGACAAGAGCAAAGCTCGGGCAAAATGAGCCGCGAGAATGCGAAAGTGTGCCTGCAAGCCGGGAACGGGAATTGGGTGATCGCGACGGGACGATAGAGCTACGCGCTCTCCGTCTCCCGGTGCACGTCGTGCACCACGAGGCCCATGCCTTCGTCGGGCATCTTGATCCAGTCGCGGCGCTTGAGGGTGCGCTTGGTGTCTTCGTAGCCGGAGGTCCAGTGCTCGCGCATCGAGGTGCCCGAGAATTCGTGGTCCTTGGCGTCGCCCTCGTAGGCCTTCTGCTGGTAGATCAGATGCAGGATCGCGATCTCCGGCATGTGGCGCAGGCTTGACTTGAGTTTGCGCTCCTCCTCGGAGAGCTGCTCGTCGGGCAGCTTGGCCAAGGCCTTGTAGAGCAGGACCTTGAGGTTGTGGGTTCGGCGGTAGACGTCGGTGTTGTGGCGGGTGCGCGAGGAATACATGATGTCCTTGTGGCGGGCCATCACGTCCTGGATCGAGCGCGGCAGCACGCCGCGTGCGCTGAACAGGTCGACCTGGAACACCAGCGAATTGAGCGCGTCTTCCTGGTCGAGCAGGTGCTGAAGCGGCGTGTTGGAGACGATGCCGCCGTCCCAGAAATGATCGGTGCCGATCCGTACCATCGGCAGTGCCGGGGGCAGGGCGCCGGAAGCCATGATGTGCTCCGGCTCGATCTCGTCATGGGAATTGTCGAAATAGATGAAATTGCCGGAGAGCACGTTGACGGCGCCGACCGCGAAGCGAACCTTCTTCTCGTTGATGAGGTCGAAGTCGACGAGCTCGAGCAGGCTCTCCTTCAGCGGCATCGTGTCGTAATAGCTGGTGGCGGTCCGGGCGCCGACCGGGCTCAGCCAGGGATTGACCTGATGCGGGCTGAAGAAGCCCGGTTGGCCCATCGCCGACGTCATCCACGCGCTGGTGAGATTGCGCCACTGGCGGAAGATGTCTCCGTCAGGCGTGTAGTGCCAGATCTTGCGGTTGGTGATGCGCTCCCAGAAGATGCGCAGCGCCTCGAGCCGCTTCTCCGGCTTGTTGCCTGCGATGATGGCGGAGTTGATCGCGCCGATCGAGACGCCACAGACCCAGTCGGGCTCGATGCCGGCCTCGTGCAGCGCCTGGTAGACGCCGGCCTGGTAGGCGCCGAGCGCGCCGCCACCTTGCAACACCAGCGCAACGCGGTCGCAGCGCTCGGGCCGCCAGCCTCGCGAGGGAGGCTGATGGGTCTGATGAGCCGGTTGCGACGTTCGGGCGTCCATGGTGTGCCTCCTGGCAAGCATGGAGATCATGCTTCAATGACAGAGGCCAAACGATTGCGTCGGGCGGTGACGGCGTGATGACATTCTGGCGCCGATGCATCGCTTGCATGCACCATGAGCGCCCTAAGAATGGCTGCGGTCGTGCGGATGACGGAAATCCTTCACATCGCAGTCAATGACGGCGGCTAGCAATCTGCATCGCCGCCTGACGCTGCCGGGCGGGCATCACATGAGCACCACGAGAGGAGACCGGCGATGCGCAGGGAAGATTTACTGAGGCTTCCATCCATGCCGGCGGCTGGGCCGAGCTATCCGGCGGGGCCCTATCGCTTCGTCAACCGCGAATTCCTCGTCATCACCTACGAGACCGATCCGGAGCTGATCCGCGCCGGCCTGCCTGAGCCGCTGGAGCCGATCGACCAGCCGATCGTGCATTACGAATGGATCAGGATGCCGGACTCGTCCGGCTTCGGCAGCTACACCGAGTCTGGCCTCGTCATCCCCGCGCGCCTGCACGGCGAGGAGGTCAACTTCGTCTCGCAGATGTATCTGGACGACGATCCGCCGATCGCAGCCGGCCGCGAGATATGGGGCTTTCCCAAGAAATACGCCCATCCCAAACTCGAGATCGTCAAGGACACGCTGACGGGCACGCTGGAATATGCCGGCCAGCTCGTCGCCATGGGCACGATGGGCTACAAGCACGAGAGCATGGCCGGCAACGGAGACCTGACCCGGGCGACGCTGTCGAAGACGCAGGTCAATCTGAAGATGACCCCCGGCGTCGACGGCCGCCTCGAGATCTGCCAGCTCGTCGCGATCAACCTCATCGACATCGTGCCGAAGGGCTCCTGGATGGGGCCCGGCCGGCTGCATCTGGTGCCGCATGTCAATGCCCCCGTAGCCGATTTCCCGGTCCGCCGCTGCCTCGGCGCGCATCATTACATCGCCGACCTGACGCTGCCGTTCGGCCGCGTCGTGCACGACTACATCAGGGAAGCCGAGTTGGCCACCACCGGGCTGGCCGCGGAGTAGGGCGTTATCATCAAACTGTAACAATGCCGTAATTGAGTACCCGCGAGGGTCCGGAAGATGCCGTCAGCCATCTTGCGGAGCGGGGCGTTCGTTGACGGTTGGGGTTGGTCATGGCTGAGCCGGCTAAGCTTGTCAGCGCGATATCGGATTCCGTGCCTTGCATTCCCGGCCTGGTATGGGCATTCCGCCTCCACGGCGACGGCGGCGCCGAGGCGCTGCCGATCGACCAGCCGATCGAGTTCAGTCACGACGGCCGGCTCTGGCTGCATTTCAACCTCACGGACACGCGCGCACGGCCGTGGATCGCCGCGTCACAGCTGCCGCCGCTCGCGCGCGAGCTCTTGCTGTCCAGCGACACCTTCCAGCAGCTTCACGTCATCGACCACTGCGTCTACGGCGTATTCTCCGACCTCGTGCGCGAGATCGACAGCGCGACGGAGGAGACCGCGTTCCTGCGCTTCGCCATGACCGAGCGGCTCCTGATCAGCGGCCGCCATCAGGCGCTGTGCTCGGCGGATGCGACACGCCGGGTGCTCGAAGGCGGCTACCGCGTCGACAACGTCGCCCATCTCCTTGAAAAGATCGTCGACGAGGTCGCCGACACGCTTGATAGGATGGCCGACAAGCTCGGCCAGGAGATCGACGACATCGAGGAGCGGATTTTGGCCGACGACGCCAAGCCGGAGATGCGCCGCAATCTTGGCCGGCTGCGCCGGACCTGCGTCAGGCTGCATCGCCAGCTCACCGGCCTGCGTACGCTGTTCCATCGCCTCGACCAGAAGAACACCGACCACCTGTCGCCGGACCTGCGAATCCAGGCCGGCAAGCTGGCGCAGCGGCTGGACGGCCTCGACCACGATATCGTCGAGCTGCGCGAACGCAGCCGCCTGCTCGAGGAGGAGCTGCGTTTCAAGAACGAGGAGGAAAGCAACAACCACCTCCACACGCTCTCGATCGTAACCTCGCTGCTGCTGCCGCCGACGCTGATCACCGGTATCTTCGGCATGAACACCAAGGGCCTGCCGCTGACCGATGTCGAGAGCGGATTTTTCTGGGCGGCGCTCCTGATGGCCTCGTCGGTCGGTGCGGCCTATCTCTTCATGCGGCGTACCGGCATTTTCAAATAGCGTACGCCAACCGGTATCAGCCGTGATCGCGAGTGCACATCAATTTTCGCTGCGAAATGCGGCCGCGATTGTGCTGGCCTCGACAGTGGCGAGCACCGGCGCGCTCGCCGGCGCCAAGGACGAGAGCTCGGCGGAGTGGCTGGCTCCAAGATGGTTCAACGCGTGGCATGACGGCCTCGCCAACAAGGGCCTGAATTTCGGCGCCACCTACATCGCCGACAACATCGGCAATGTGTCGGGCGGCGTTAAGCGCGGCGCCATCCATTTCGGCCGGCTCGATCTGTCGGTCGATGCCGATCTCGACAAGCTGGTCGGCTGGACCGGCGGCCGCTTTTACGCCAATGCCTTCGTGATCTACGGGCGAGGTCTGAGCCGCAACTACGTCATGAATCTCGCCACCATCAGTGAGATCGAGGCGCTGCCGGACCAGCGCCTCTACAATGCCTATTTCGAGCAGAGCTTCTTCAATGACAGGCTGAACATCAGGGCCGGCCAGCAGGCCGCCGATGTCGAGTTCTTCGACAGCCAGACCGACGACCTCTTCATCAACGGCACGTTCGGCTGGCCCGCGATCAAGGCATCCAACCTTCCGGCCGGCGGCCCGGCACCGCCGATCGCGGTGCCCGGCATTCGCATCAAGGCCGCGCTGGCGGATCAGATCACGGCGTTCGGTGCTGTCTTCAACGGCGATCCGTCAGGACCTGGCGATGCAGATCCGCAGCTTCGCGACCATCATGGTCTCGCCTTTCGCGTCAACGACCCGCCGTGGGTGATCGGGCAGGTTCGCTTCAACTACGCCATCGATATCGGCGGCCGTCCGCTCGCCGGCAATGTCACGCCGGGTGCCTGGAAGCATTATGGCTCCTTCGACAGCCAGCGCTTCGCCGCGGATGGGCGGTCGATCGCCGATCGCGACGGCAGCGGCATTCCGGCAAAGCTTCGCGGCAACTACGGAGTCTTTGCCGTCATCGAGCAGGTGCTCTATCGCCCGCCGGAGGTCAAGGACAACAGCACGTCGGCCTCGATCCCAGGCGTCACCGCGTTCGGCCGCATCGCCTACAGCCCACCGGACCGCAACCTGATCGATCTCTATCTCGACGGCGGCATCGGCTTTGTCGGCTTCGTCCCGGGCCGTTCGCTCGACCGCTTTGGCGTGGCCGCGGCCTACATGCGCATCTCGAACACTGCGCGCAACCTCGATCTCGACACGCAATCCTTCACGGGCGTCCAAAGTCCCGTGCGCAGCAACGAGACGCTGATCGAGATGATCTACGAGGCGCATATCAAGCCGGGCTGGCTGATTGCGCCTTATTTCCAATACGTGTTCCGCCCCTCGGGCGGCATCCCGAACCCGAACGACCCGACGGGAGTTTCGCGGATCGGTGACGCCGCGGTCTTCGGCGTCACCACCACGATCAGATACTAAGCCATCGCGGCTTGCGGCTTTGGCTTCGGTTGTCGCGACAGTGTCAGCACGATCAGCGAGGCGAACACGCAGAGCGCGCCGGCGATGAAGAAGGCGGGCAGGTAGCTCTGATAGACCGTCCGCGAGAAACCGGCGCCGAAGGCGGCGGTGCCGGCGCCGAGCTGGTGGCCGGCAAAGATCCAGCCGAACACCAGATTGGCGCGCTCGGGTCCGAATTTCTGCGCGGTGAGGCGCACCGTGGGCGGCACGGTCGCGATCCAGTCGAGGCCGTAGAACATCGCAAAGATCGAGAGCCCATAGAACGAGAAATCGCTGAAGGGGAGGAAGATCAGCGAGAGCCCGCGCAGGCCGTAATACCAGAACAGCAGATAGCGGTTGTCGTAGCGGTCCGACAGCCAGCCCGACATGATGGTGCCGAAGAAATCGAAGATGCCCATCGCAGCCAGCAGGCCCGCGGCCTGCACCTGGGGGATGCCGAAATCGAGGCACATCGGAATCAGATGTACCTGCACGAGGCCATTGGTGGATGCGCCGCAGACGAAGAAGGTCGCGAACAGAACCCAGAACGCGCTGCTCTTCGAGGCGTCGCGTAGCGTGCCGAGCGCCACGCCGGTGATCGAGCCGTGGCTCACGGGCGGCGCGGGCAGGGGCTCTGCGCCTTCGTCGCCGAAGGGGCGCAGGCCGACGTCGCTCGGGCGGTCGCGCATCGCGAGCAGCACCGCGAGGGCGGAAACACCAAGCGCGATGCAGACGAAGCCGAGCGCAACCCGCCAGCCGAAACGTTCGGTGAGGCTTGCCAGCAGCGGCAGGAACACCAGCTGGCCGGTGGCGACGCTCGCGGTCATGATGCCGACGACGAGGCCGCGCCGCGCCGCGAACCAGCGCGTCGCGATGGTGGCGCCCAGCACCAGCGCAGTCATGCCGGTGCCGATCCCGATCACCACACCCCACAGCGCCACGAGCTGCCAGACCTCGGTCATGCCGAGCGAGAGCACCAGCGCCGAGACGACGATGAGCTGTGCGGTCAGGGTGACGTTGCGCAGGCCGTAGCGGTTGAGCAGGGCAGCCGCGAACGGCGCCATCAGCCCGAACAGGATGAAGCGGATTGACAGCGCGGAGGAGATCTCCGCCGTGCTCCAGCCGAACTCCTTCTGAAGCGGAACGATGAACACGCCGGGCGCGCCGACCGTGCCGGCGCTGATCAGCGCGGTGAGGAAGGTCACGCCGACCATCACCCAGCCGTAGTGGATATTGCGGCGGCCGAGTGTTGCCGCGAGCCAGCTCGAGATCATTGGGCCTCAATCTTGATGGGCAGGATTTGAAACACCTGCGCGAGTTTGCAGAATGGCACGGGACGCGTCTGTCTGAAATGACAGAGTTCCCTCATTTCCGGACGTTTACGTCAGTGCTTCAGGCGCTCCACCGCGATCGCAGTGGCTTCGCCGCCGCCGATGCAGAGCGCCGCTACGCCGCGTTTGAGGTTTCGCGCCTCGAGCGCATGCAGCAGCGTCACGATCAGCCGTGCGCCGGTGGCGCCGATCGGATGGCCGAGCGCGCAGGCGCCGCCGTTGATGTTGAGCTTGTCACGGGAAATTCCGAGATCGCGCTGCGCCGCCATCGCCACCACGGCGAAGGCTTCGTTGATCTCGAACAGATCGACATCGCCGGCACTCCAGCCGACTTTGTCCAAGAGTTTGCGGATCGCCGGGATCGGCGCCGTGGTGAACCATTGCGGTTCCTGGCTGTGGGTGGCGTGGCCCTTGATCACGGCGAGAGCCGGCAGGCCGCTGCGATCGGCGAGCGAGCGCTTGGTCAGCACCAACGCAGCGGCGCCATCGGCGTTGGCGGAGGAGGCCGCCGGCGTGATGGTGCCGTTGGCGCGGAACGCCGGCTTCAGCCCGGGGATTTTTGCGGGATCGACCTTCAGCGGATGCTCGTCATTGGCGACGGTGCGGGGACCTGCCTTCTCGCTCAGCGTGATCGGCGCGATCTCGGCCTTGAACGCACCGCCCTCGACCGCCTTGCGCGCACGGCTCAACGTTTCCATCGCATAGGCGTCCTGGTCCTTGCGGGTGAATTGATAGGCCTCTGCCGTCGCCTCGCCGAAATCGCCCATGGAGCGGCCGGTCTCGTAGGCATCTTCCAGCCCGTCCATCATCATGTGGTCGATGATGCGGTCATGGCCGGCGCGGTAGCCGCCGCGCGCCTTCGCCAGCAGATACGGCGCATTGCTCATGCTCTCCATGCCGCCGGAGACGACGATCTCGGCCGAGCCGGCGCGAATGATGTCGTGCGCCAGCATGGTCGCTTTCATGCCGGAGCCGCAGACCTTGTTCACGGTGGTCGCCCCAGTGGCGTCGGGCAGGCCGGCGGCACGCGCAGCCTGGCGCGCCGGGGCCTGGCCCTGGCCGGCGGGAAGGACGCAGCCCATGAAGACCTCGTCGACCTTCTCCGGCGCAACCTTGGCACGCTCGAGTGCCGCGCCGATCACGTGCGAACCGAGCTTGTGTGCGGGAAGCGGCGACAGCTCGCCCATGAAGCGGCCGAGCGGGCTACGGACGGCGGAGACGATGACGACGGGATCGGCGGCTTCTGCCATGGGGGAGACTCCCTACGATGTCGGACATGTAAGATTATGATCATCATATGATGCGGCGCAAAAAATGCAACTGCGTCCGGCATGAGAAAATCTTGTGGTTCGCATGAGATTTGGTCGTGCGAGCCGAAGAGTTGTCCCACAACTTGCTGTCATCGCCCGCGCAAGCGGGCGATCCAGTACGCCCAGGCGGTTGTGATTGAACCGATGGCGCGCGGAGTACTGGATGCCCGGCCTGCGCCGGGCATGACACCGTTGCTGGTGGCCCTATCGCTTCCGATTCACAAACGCGCCCATCAGCCGCGTCGGCTCGTCGGTCAGGAACGACTCGCCAAAGACCTTGACGCTCAGATTCACCGACTCCGTGAGCGGCAGTTCCTCCCACTGCCGCAGCAATGCCTTCTGCGACCGCAGCGCCTCGGGGCCGCATTCGAGCAGTGCCGTCACGAGATGCTCGACCTCGGCATCGAGCCCGCCCTCCGGCGCGACCTTGTCGACCAATCCCCAGGCCAGTGCCGTCGGCGCGTCGATGTTCTCCGCGGTCATCACCAGCCAGCGCGCGCGGGCCCAGCCGATCAGACGCGGCAGCAGCGCGGCATGGATCACCGAGGGAATGCCGACGCGCACCTCCGGCATGCCGAAATGCGCATCATGGGCGGCGATCCGGAAATCGCAGGCGGCAGCGACTTCGAGCCCGCCGCCGAGGCACCAGCCGGGCATGCGCGCGATCATCGGGGCCGGAAAGGCGCGCACCACCTCGCAGAGGTCGCGCAGGCGGCTGATGAAGGCTTCGGCGGACTTCTGGTCGAGCCCGGCCATCTCCTTGATATCGGCACCGCCGATCATGCTCTTCTCGCTCTGGCCGCGCAGCACCACAACCCGGATGCTGCGGTCCGACGAGAGCTGCTGCAAGCCTTCGCGCACCGCTTCGGTGACGGGCGAGCCCAAAATGTTCAGCGAGCCGGCGTTGCAGATCGCGACATGAACGACGCCGCGCGCATCGCGCGTCACGCCGCAGTGGTTGTTGAGCATTTCCATGGTGGCATCTCGAAGGTTTCGTGGACTTGCGCGAGGGCGCGCCTGTCGGGATCACTTCCGGGCCGAAACGCCCGGCTTGTCAAGCGGGCGAGGAGGCAGTTGCCAGCGCGAAGTCCGCAGAATAGTATGATGGAAATCATACAAAGAGGCCGCGATGACCAACGTCGATCAACTCGACCTGTTTTCGCCCGCGCAGCGGCGCGAGCGGCTGGTGGAGTGGCAGGTGCCTGCGCCAGTGGCGAAAGTGGCGATGGGCCTGTCAGGCATGGATGCGATGCTGGGCATCCGCGACGGACGGTTGCCGCCGCCACCTTTTGCCAAGCTGATCGGCTTCGTCATGGCCGTGGTCGAGCCGGGCCGGATCGTCATGGAACTCGAGCCGCGCGAGGATCTCGAGAACACCATCGGGCTCCTGCACGGAGCCACAGCCGCCGCGCTGATCGACACCGCGATGGGATGTGCGATCTCGACCAGGCTGGAGTCCGGGCAGGGCTCCGTCACCCTCGATCTGAAAATGGCCTTCCTGCGACCGCTCTCGGTCCGGTCCGGGCTGATCGCCGCCGAAGGCAAGGTGATCAAGCTGGGACGCCAGACCAGCTACACCGAGGGCTTCGTCCGCGATGGTAAGGGGGCACTTGCGGTGCACGCAACGGCGACCTTTTCCATGATCGGCAACAATTTTACCGGGAATTAATGCGCCGTCAGGCCGATATCCGTGTTATTAGATGACCTCCGACATCCAATGAGATCCGCATGCGCTATTCCCGGGAACACAAGCAGGAAACCCACGACCGTATCGTGAAGAAGGCCTCCGTGCGGCTGCGCGAAAAGGGCGCCCACGGCATTGGCGTCGCCGATCTCATGAAGGAAGCGGGCCTCACCCATGGCGGCTTCTACGCCCATTTCGACTCGCGTGAGGCGCTGGTGATCGAGGCCTTCGACTACGCCATGAATCGCTCGATGGAGCACTGGCGCAAGCAGTCCGATCAGGTCGCGCCGGAAAAGCAGCTTCCCCAGATCGTCGAGACCTATCTCTCGACGGTGCATCGCGACAACCCCGGTCACGGTTGCTCGATCCCTGCGCTCGGCGCCGAGATCGCCCGGGAGAGCCCGAAGACGCGAAAGGCCTTTGCCGGCAAGCTCGACGAGATGATCGAGATGATCACGGACTTCATCCCGAATCTGCCGCGCAAGGCTGCGCGCAAGCAGGCGATCGCGACCCTGGCGACCATGGCCGGCACCATGTTGCTGGCGCGCATTGCCGGCTCGAGCGAGCTGTCGGACGAGGTGCTGAAGACGGGCAAGGACAGCGCGCTGGACGGCGCGCGGCGTGAGCCGAAGGCAACGGTGGCGAAGAAGCCGAAGCAGAGCTAGGCCGAGGTGCCGTTGAACGCGTATGGTGGGTTAGCCGAAGGCGTAACCCACCATGCTTTGGTGAGCGCTGGACGAAGTTGGTGGGTTACGCCGAGCAGATGCGCTTTGCGCATCTGCAGGGCTAACCCACCCTACGAAGTCCGCCCCGCAAACAGCGCCCGCTCGCGCTCCACGATCTCGGAAATATAATCCGCCACCGCGCGAATCCGCGCCAGATCTTTGCTGTCGGCGTGCATCAGCATCCAGAAGGTGCGGGTGATCGAGACCTCTTCCGCCAGCACCGCAATCAGCTGCGGATAGTCGGCCGCCATGAAGTGCGGCAGCACGGCGATACCGAAGCCTGCGAGCGTGGCATTGAGTTGCGCGATCAGATTGGCGCTGCGCAAGCGCGCGGAGATCTTCGGCGACACCTGCGGCAGATAGTCGAGCTCGGGCGTGAACAAGAGCTCCTCGATATAGCCGACGAAACGATGTTGCGGCAGGACCTCACGCGAGGTGATTTTCGGGAAGCGGTCGAGATAGTTGGGTGCGGCATAGAGTCCGAGTCGGTAGTCGAGCAGCTTGCGGCCGACGATGCGCCCTTCCTTCGGCATGGTGAGGCTGATGGCGATATCGGCCTCGCGCTTGGAGAGGCTGAACAGCCGCGCGGTGGCCACAAGTTGCAGGTCGAGATCGGGATACCGGTCCGCGAACGGCGCCAGTCGCGGCGCCAGGAACGCGGTCCCAAAGCCGTCGGGGGCGCCGATCCGTACCGTGCCGGTCAGCCGCGCCACGGAGCCACCGACCTGCTCCTGGTTGGCGACGATGGTCGATTCCATGGCTTCGGCGCTGTCGGCGACGCGCTGGCCGGCCTCTGTCAGCAGGTAGCCGGTCTTGCGCCGGTCAAAAAGCTTGGCCGAGAGGTGCTTCTCCAGCCGGTCGACACGGCGGATGACGGTGGCATGGTCGACGCCGAGCTGCTTTGCCGCAGCCGAGACCGAGCCGCCCCGCACGATGGCCAGCACGAAGCGGAAGTCGTCCCAGTCGATAGCGCCTTGATCCAGCATTTTCGCACATCTATGGTGCATTATCTCAGACTTGAATCCTATAAAATGCAGGTCGATAGGATTTGTCAAAGCGTTCAAGCTCGCCTCAAGGAGACCATTCCATGCGTTCAGTCGGACATTTCATTGGTGGCAAGGAGGTCAAGGGCACCTCGGGCCGCACCGCCGACGTTTTCGAGCCGATGACCGGTGACGTCCAGGCCAAGGTGGCGCTCGCGTCCAAGACCGAGGTCCGCGCTGCCGTGGAGAACGCCCGCGCCGCGCAGCCGGAATGGGCTGCGACCAACCCGCAGCGCCGCGCCCGCGTCATGATGAAGTTTGTCGAGCTGGTGCAGCGCGACTACGACAAGCTCGCCGAACTGCTCGCCCGCGAGCATGGCAAGACCGTTCCTGACGCCAAGGGCGACATCCAGCGCGGCCTCGAAGTCGCGGAATTCGCCTGCGGTATCCCGCATCTGATGAAGGGCGAATACACCGAAGGCGCCGGCCCCGGCATCGACATCTACTCGATGCGCCAGGCGCTCGGCGTCGTTGCCGGCATCACGCCGTTCAATTTCCCGGCGATGATCCCGATGTGGAAGTTCGCGCCCGCGATTGCCTGCGGCAACGCCTTCATCCTGAAGCCGTCGGAGCGCGATCCCGGCGTGCCGATGATGCTTGCCGAGCTGATGATCGAGGCGGGCCTGCCGGCCGGCATCCTCAATGTCGTCAACGGCGACAAGGAAGCGGTCGACGCCATCCTCGACGATCCCGATATCAAGGCCGTCGGTTTCGTCGGCTCCACGCCGATCGCGCAATACATCTACGAGCGCGCCGCGCAGACCGGCAAGCGCTGCCAGTGTTTTGGCGGCGCCAAGAACCACGCCATCATCATGCCCGACGCCGACATGGACCAGGCCGTCGACGCACTGATCGGCGCCGGCTATGGCTCGGCCGGCGAACGCTGCATGGCCGTGTCCGTCGCGGTCCCCGTCGGCAAGTCCACAGCCGACCGCTTGATGGAAAAGCTGGTCCCGCGCGTCGAGTCGCTCAAGATCGGCACTTCGATCGATCCCTCCGCCGATTACGGTCCGTTGGTGACGCGCGAGGCGGTCGAGAAGGTGAAGGGCTATATCGACATCGGCATCAAGGAAGGCGCGACGCTCGCCGTCGACGGTCGGGGCTTCAAGATGCAGGGCTACGAGAATGGCTTCTATCTCGGCGGCTCGCTGTTCGACAACGTCACCAAGGACATGCGGATCTATAAGGAAGAGATTTTTGGGCCTGTGCTCTCGGTCGTGCGTGCGCACGATTACAAGGAAGCGCTGGCGCTGCCGTCGGAGCATGATTACGGCAACGGCGTTGCGATCTTCACCCGCGACGGCGACGCCGCGCGCGACTTCGCGGCCAAGGTCAACGTCGGCATGGTCGGCATCAACGTGCCGATCCCGGTGCCGATCGCCTATTATACCTTCGGCGGTTGGAAGAAGTCGGGCTTCGGCGATCTCAACCAGCACGGCCCGGATTCGGTCCGCTTTTACACCAAGACCAAGACGGTGACCTCGCGCTGGCCGTCCGGCGTCAAGGAAGGCGCGGAGTTCTCGATCCCGCTGATGAAGTGATCCCGTCCGCCGTCATTGCGAGGAGCGCAGCGACGAAGCAATCCAGCATCTTTCCGCGGAGGCGGTCTGGATTGCTTCGCTTCGCTCGCAATGACGAGTAAAACATGAGCAGCCCATCATGCAGTTCGCTCTGAACGAGGATCAGATCGCGGTTCGCGAGATGGCGTTGGCGTTTGCGGCGGGAAAGATCGCGCCGCATGCGCTGCGTTGGGACGAGGAGAAGCATTTTCCCGTCGAGGTGATGCGCGAGGCAGCAGCGCTCGGCATGGGCGGCATCTACATCCGCGACGATGTCGGCGGCTCCGCCATGACGCGGTTCGACGCTGCGCTGATCTTCGAGGCGCTGGCGACCGGCTGTCCGACCACGTCGGCCTTCATCTCCATCCACAACATGGCGTCCTGGATGATCGATGCCTATGGCAGCGACACCCAGCGCCACACATGGTTGCCCAAGCTCTGCACCATGGAGCTGATTGCGAGCTACTGCCTGACGGAGCCCGGCGCCGGCTCGGACGCGGCAGCGCTCCGCACCCGTGCCGTGCGCGAGGGCGATCATTACGTCCTCAACGGCCAGAAGCAGTTCATCTCCGGCGCCGGCGGCACCGACCTGCTGGTCGCGATGGTGCGCACCGGTGGCGACGGTCCCGGCGGCATCTCGACGCTCGTGATTGACGGCAATACGCCGGGCGTCTCGTTCGGCGCCAACGAGCGCAAGATGGGCTGGAACGCGCAGCCGACCCGCGCCGTGATCTTCGAGAACGCACGCGTGCCGGTCGCCAATCGCTTGAGCGAGGAGGGCATTGGCTTCAAGATCGCGATGGCGGGCCTTGACGGCGGGCGTCTCAACATCACGGCCTGCTCGCTCGGCGGCGCGCAGACCGCACTCGACAAGGCGCGCGCCTACATGAAGGAGCGCAAGGCGTTTGGAAAGCGGCTCGACGAATTCCAGGCGCTGCAGTTTAAGCTAGCTGACATGGCGATCGAGTTAGAAGCTGCGCGCACCTTCTTGTGGCGGGCAGCGGCTGCACTCGACCGGAAAGATACGGACGCCACAATGCTCTGCGCGATGGCAAAACGCTTCGGCACCGACGTCGGCTTCGAGGTCGCCAACCAGTCGCTCCAGCTTCATGGCGGCTACGGCTATCTCAGCGAATACGGCATCGAGAAGATCGTGCGCGATTTGCGCGTGCACCAGATTCTCGAAGGCACCAATGAAATCATGCGGCTGATCGTGGCGCGCAAATTGATCGAGGGCGCCCGATGAGTGGTGTGGAGGAGGGCGATCTCGTCGCACGGGTCGAGGGCGCCGCCGGCATTATCAGGCTCAATCGTCCGAAGGCGATCAATGCCGTGACGCTGGAGATGTTTCGCGACATCGATAAGGCGCTCGACCGTTTTGAGGCCGATCCAGCCGTTGCCGTGATCGTGCTGGAAGGTGCCGGCGAGCGCGGCCTGTGCGCCGGCGGCGACATCCGCGCGCTCTGGGAGAGCTCCAAGGTCGACGGCGACCTCGGCAAGATCCTGTGGTGGGAAGAGTACATCCTCAACGCGCGGATCAAGAAATTCCCCAAACCCTATGTCGCCTTCATGGACGGCATCGTGATGGGCGGCGGCGTCGGGCTTTCGGCACATGCGAGCCATCGAATCGTGACTGACCGCACCAGGCTTGCGATGCCCGAGGTCGGGCTCGGTTTCTTCCCGGATGTGGGCGGCACCTTTCTATTGTCGCGCTCGCCCGGTGAGATCGGCACTTATTTCGGCCTGACCGGCCAGACCATGAACGGCCCCGACGCGATTCACGCGAAATTCGCCGACGCTGTGGTGCCGGCGGCCAAATGGCCGGGGCTGCGCGAGGCGCTGACCAAGGTTCGCCAGGGCGTGACCGCGGCCGATGTGAGCAAGCTCATCAACGGTTTTGCGACTGGAGAAGCCGCGGGACCGGTGGCTGCAAAAGAGCCGATCATCGATGCACTGTTCGGCTTCGACCGCATGGAAGACATCTTTGCCGCGCTCAAGCGCGACGGTTCCGAGTTCGCGCTGGCGACGTTGAAGACGCTCAACGAAAAATCGCCGCGTGGCATGGTGGTGACGCTCAAGCTGCTACGGCTCGCGCGTACCGCGTCGAGCCTGGAAGAGTGCCTGGTGCGCGAATATCGTGCCGCGCTGGAAGTCTTCCGCAGCGACGACTTTCGCGAAGGCGTGCGGGCCGCCGTGATCGACAAGGACCGCAATCCGACGTGGTCGCCGTCGCGGATCGAGGACGTCGCGCCGGAGATGCTTGCGCGGTATCTCGCCGAGATCGGCGCCGACGAATTGAAGTTCAACTAATCAACGAAGCGTTCAGCGGAGGAAATGAAGATGGCCACGATCGCATTCATCGGTCTCGGCAACATGGGCGGCCCCATGGCCGCCAATCTGGTCAAGGCCGGCCACAAGGTCGTTGCTTTCGACCTCGCCGAGGCCTCCCGCAACCAGGCCAAGGCCGATGGAGCCGGCATCGCCGAGAGCGCCGCTGGCGCCGTGAAGGGCGCCGAGGTGGTCATCACCATGCTGCCGGCCGGCAAGCATGTGCTCGGCGTGTGGGGCGAGGTCGTCCCTGTCATGACCAAGGGCGCACTGATCATCGACTCCTCCACCATCGACGTCGAGAGCGCGCGCCAGGCGCATGCGCTGGCGGCCAAGCACGGGGTGCTTTCGGTCGACGCTCCGGTCTCCGGCGGCACCGGCGGCGCCAAGGGTGCGACGCTCACCTTCATGTGCGGCGGCGAGGACAACGCGTTTGCAGCGGCAAAGCCCGTGCTGGAGAACATGGGCAAGAAGATCGTGCATTGCGGCGGTGCCGGCGCGGGCCAGGCGGCAAAGATCTGCAACAATATGATCCTCGGCATTTCCATGATCGCCGTGAGCGAGGCGTTCGCGCTGGCCGAGAAGCTCGGGCTCTCGCATCAGGCGCTGTTCGACGTCGCCTCGACCTCGTCGGGCCAGTGCTGGTCGCTGACGACCTATTGCCCGGTGCCCGGGCCGGTGCCGACATCGCCCGCCAACAACGACTACAAGCCGGGCTTTGCCTCCGCGCTGATGGTGAAGGATCTGACGCTGGCGCAGGACGCCGCCAAGGCCGCGGGCGCGGCGACGCCGCTCGGCAAGCATGCGCAGGAGATCTATCAGTCATTCGACGCAGCCGGCCAGGGCGGGGTGGATTTTTCCGGAATTATCAAGCACGTTAGGAGTCTAGCCGGGAAAGCTTGATGACGACATTTCAGGAAGCGCGCGCGTTTCTGCTTCACAACCGCACGGACTACGAGACAGCGGTCAAAGACTTCCGCTGGCCCGATCCGGTTCCCTTCAACTGGGCACTCGACTGGTTCGACGCCGAGCTGGCGGCGAATGCGGACAGCAAGGATCGTCCTGCGCTCTGGATCGTCGATGCCGCGCAGGACCGGCAGACCAAGCTCTCGTTCGGAGCTTTGTCGCGCCGCTCCAACCAGGTCGCGAACTTCCTCCGCGCGCAGGGCCTGAAGCGCGGCGACCATCTCCTGCTGCTGCTCGGCAATGTCGTTCCGCTGTGGGAGACGATGCTGGCCGCAATGAAGCTCGGTGTCGTCGTGATTCCCGCAACGACGCTGCTCACCGCCGACGAGCTCCGCGACCGGCTCGATCGCGGCAAGGCGAAGGCGGTGGTGGCAGCGCAGGACCAGGTTGCGAAGTTCGCAAGCCTTGGCGCCGACAATATCGTCCGCATCGTCGTGGGCGAGGCCTCCGATGGCTGGCTTTCCTATGATGAGGCGGCAATGGCGTCGGAGAGCTTTGCAGCCGACGGTCCGACCAACGCCGACGATCCGATGCTGCTCTATTTCACCTCGGGCACTACGGCAAAGCCAAAGTTGGTGCGGCACAGCCAGCGCAGTTATCCCGTCGGCCATCTCTCGACCATGTACTGGATCGGGCTAAAGCCGGGTGACGTCCATCTCAATATCTCTTCGCCCGGCTGGGCCAAGCACGCCTGGAGCTGCTTCTTCGCGCCGTGGAATGCAGGCGCGACCGTGTTCGTGGTCAACCAGCCGCGCTTCGATGCCAAGGGCCTGCTTGCCACCATCGGCCGCTGCGGCGTCACCACGCTGTGCGCGCCGCCGACGGTGTGGCGGCTGTTCATCCAGGAGAATTTGGCGTCGTTCAAGGTGGCCTTGCGCGAGGTCTGCGGCGCCGGCGAGCCGCTCAATCCTGAGGTGATCGACCAGGTGCAGGCCGCCTGGGGCCTCACCATCCGCGATGGTTACGGGCAGACGGAAACGACGGCGCTCGCCGGCAACTCGCCGGGGCAAAAGATCAAGATCGGCTCGATGGGCCGGCCGCTGCCGGGCTATCGCGTGCAAGTCAGCGACGCCGATGGTCATCCGGCCAAGGAGGGCGAGGTGGCTCTGGTGCTCGGCGAAAACCGCCCCGCCGGCCTAATGCAGGGCTATCAGGGCGACGACGGCGGACTATCCGGCGCCGAAGGCGAACTCTATCGCAGCGGCGACGTCGTGTTCGAAGACGACGATGGCTATCTCACCTTCGTCGGCCGGTCCGACGACGTGTTCAAATCCTCCGACTATCGCATCAGCCCGTTCGAGCTCGAGAGCGTGTTGCTCGAGCACGAGCTCGTCGCGGAAGCCGCCGTCGTGCCAAGCCCGGATCCGATCCGGCTCGCGATTCCCAAGGCGTTTGTGCTGCTGACATCCGGCGCGGAGCGCTCGCCGGAAACCGCGCTCTCCATCTTCAAGCACCTCCACACGCGTCTTGCGCCGTTCAAGCGCATCCGCCGCCTCGAAATCGTCACGGAGCTGCCGAAGACGATCTCGGGAAAGATCCGCCGCGTTCAGCTCAGACGTCTCGAGCGCGACGACGATCGCAACGATCCCCTGCGCGGCCGGGAATTCCGCGAAGAGGATTTTCCGGAGCTGTCGAAAACACGGAGCGAGACCTAAGTGAACGAAATCTGGAAGAAGCCGCCGATTGCGCTGGAGGCCTATCAGGCCATGGTCGGCAAGGAGATCGGGGTGTCGTCGTGGCACCTGGTCGATCAGCCCCGCATCGACACCTATGCCGACGTGATCGAGGATCACCAGTTCATTCACGTCGACCCGGAGCGTGCGAAGAAGGAGACGGCGTTCGGCACCACGATCGCACACGGATTCCTGACGATGTCGCTGCTGTCGATCATGTCCTACGAGGTGATGCCCGTCATCGCGGGCACCACGATGGGGGTCAATTACGGTTTCGACAAGCTGCGCTTCATCTCGCCGGTGCGCTCGGGCAAGCGCGTTCGCGGCCGTTTCGTGCTGGCGGAAGCCAAGCTGCGCAAGCCTAATGAATTGCAGTCCCGCACCAACGTCACTGTGGAGATCGAAGGCGAGGACAAGCCCGCGCTGGTCGCAGACTGGCTCGGGTTGATCTATTTCGCCTGACGCTAACAGTTTTTGCCGGGCTTGACCCGGCTCCCCAACGCTGCTCAAAACTTGTCCAAATCGGTGCGCTCGACCCCTCTCCCCTTGTGGGAGAGGGTGCCTCGCGGAACGCGAGGCGGGTGAGGGGTCTCTCTCCGCGAGCACATCCGTTGTGAGAGACCCCTCATCCGGCGCCGTAGCCAACGCTACGCGTTGGCGTTTTAACCAGGAACGGCGGCCGTTGGCCGCCTATGCCACCTTCCCCCACAAGGGGAGAAGGAAGAAGAAGCAGGAACTGCACTCATGGCAATCAGGTTCGACGGACGCGTCGCCATCGTCACCGGCGCGGGCAATGGTCTCGGTAAGGCGCATGCGCTGGGATTGGCGAGCCGCGGCGCCAAGGTCGTGGTCAACGATTTCGGCGGCGCGCGCGACGGCAGCGGCGGCTCGCTGTCGCCGGCGGAAGCCGTGGTCGAGGAGATCCGTAAAGCGGGCGGCACCGCCATGGCAGATGGCGCCGACGTCTCCAATTTCGAGCAGGTCACGGCGATGGTCGAGCGCGCCACCAAGGAGTGGGGCAGCGTGGACCTCTTGTGTGCCAATGCCGGCATTTTGCGCGACAAGTCGTTTGGCAAGATGGAAGCGGCCGATTTCCAGAAGGTGCTCGACGTGCACCTCGTCGGCACCTTTTATTGCTGCAAGGCGGCCTGGGCCGGCATGCGCGATCGCAACTATGGCCGCATCGTGCTGACGACGTCGTCCTCCGGCCTCTACGGCAATTTCGGCCAGGCCAATTACGGTGCGGCCAAATCCGGCATGGTTGGCCTGATGAACGTGCTGGCGGAGGAGGGCCGCAAGACCGACATTCGCGTCAACATCATCTCGCCGACGGCGGCAACCCGCATGACGGAAGAGCTGCTGCCGCCGCAGGCGCTGCAGTTGATGAAGCCGAACGCGATCACGCCCGCGGTCGAGTACATGCTGAGCGAGGACGCGCCGACCCGTACCATCATGGGCGCCGGCGCCGGTTCCTTCGCGGTGATCAAGATTGTCGAGAGCGAAGGCATCAACCTGCCGGAGTCCGAGTGGACGCCGGACGCGGTCGCGGAGCATTTCGCCGAGATCAGCGACATGTCGAAGGCGAAGGCGCTGCAGGGGGCTTTCGAGCAGACGCAGAAATACGTGGCGCAGGCCGCTGCGCGTGCCGGGGTAAAACTCTGACAGCCGTCGCCGTCATTGGCGCCGGCCCTGCCGGGCTGATGGCGGCAGAGGTGCTCGCGCGAGCCGGTGCTCGCGTCACCGTCTACGACGCGATGCCGTCCGCGGGCCGCAAATTCCTGATGGCCGGCCGCGGCGGGCTCAATCTCACCCACAGCGAACCGCTGCCGCAGTTCATCACACGCTACCGTGAGGCGGCGCAGAGGTTGCAAGCGGCGATCGAAGCGTTCCCGCCTGACGCGCTGCGCGCGTGGAGCGAGGCGCTGGGCGAGCCGACCTTTGTCGGCTCCAGCGGGCGTGTGTTTCCGAAGGCGTTCAAGGCCTCACCCCTGCTGCGGGCCTGGCTACGACGGCTCGATGCCGCGGGCGTGCGCTTTGCGTTTCGCCAGCGCTGGATGGGCTGGGACGGGGACGGACGACTGGTCTTTGACACACTGGGCGGCGGCGCCACCATCGCCGCGGATGCGACAGTGCTGGCACTCGGCGGCGCCAGCTGGCCGCGACTAGGCTCCGATGGCGGCTGGACGACGATCCTGGCCGACAAAGGCGTTGCGATCTCGCCGCTGCGGCCGGCGAACTCCGGCTTCACCGTGGCATGGTCCGAAATCTTCCGCGCGCGCTTCGAAGGCCAACCGCTCAAGGGCATCACGCTGTCCTTCGGCCCGCACCGCGCGCGCGGCGAGGCGATGATCACAAGCGGCGGGATCGAGGGCGGGGCGATCTATGCGTTGTCGGCCGAACTGCGCGAGGCGATCGCGGCGAACGGCGAAGCGGTCCTGCAGGTCGGTTTGCGGCCGGATATCGATCATGGCGAACTCGTCAAGCGCCTGTCCGCTTCGCGCGGCAAGCAATCGTTCTCCAACTTCCTGCGCAAGGCTGCGCAGCTGCCGCCCGTTGCGGTCGGGCTGTTGCAGGAAGCCGCCATCGGTGCTCGCCAATCGTTGTCGGCAATGTCGGCTGAACGATTGGCCGAGCTCATCAACGCGGTGCCAATCAAGCTCACGGGCGTCGCGCCAATCGCGCGCGCGATCTCCAGCGCCGGCGGGATTTCCTTCGATGAACTCGACTCGGACTTCATGATCCGCAAGCTGCCGGGCGTGTTTGCAGCCGGTGAGATGCTGGACTGGGAGGCACCGACGGGTGGCTATTTGCTCCAGGCCTCGTTCGCGACGGGGGCTGCGGCGGCCAGGGGCGTGTTGCGACGGCTCGCCCTGAAGGACGGGTAGAGCGCACGCTCCACCCATCCCACGGAGCCCTACCGCAGCTTTCCCCGTGCCGCCACCGGCAGTGTGCCGATGATCTCCTCGCCGCGCACCATCACGACTTCGTCCATCATGTTGACGACGACGCAGACGTGATTGGGCACGATGCGGACCACGTCGCCGACATTGGGCCGGGTGTTGCTGCGGGAGAGGTCGAGGAAGCCGTGCTCTTCGGCGAAGCGTGCGATCTTCGCTTCGGGGTGCTCCAGGATGAGGCCGTGGCCGTCGAGGCCGCCGGTGTCGGTCGTCAGCGTCTTCGAGCCGGCGTCCAGAATGCCGCGCTCAGGTGCAGCGCGGCTCACCACGGTCGAATAGATGTGCAGCGCGCAGTCGTCCCAGGTGGCGGAGCCGGCGGCGACCTGCATGCGGTCGTTGTAGATGTAGGTGCCGAAGCGGTGCTCGGTGCCGCCCTTGAGCTTGCCGATATTCTTCAGGTTCGGCGTTCCGCCGGTCGAGACGATTTTTGCATCCAGCCCGTGCGCGCGCACGCCAGCCAGAGCTTCGTCATAGAATTTTTGCGCGTCCGCCCAGCCAGTCTCGGTCGGATACATCATGAAGCCGGCGAACTCGAGCCCTTGGGACGCGGCGATTTCGCGCGCTAACGCGATTGCCTCGACGGGCGTCTCGACGCCGGCGCGCTTGCGGCCGGTATCGCATTCGACCACGACCGACAGCGGTCGGCCCGAGGCCGCGGCGGCCTTGGGCAGGCCGGCAACGACGGTCGAATTGTCGGCGGCGACCGTCATGTTGGCCTTCGCCTGCAGCGCCCCTAAGCGCGCCATCTTCTCTTCGCCGAGCAGATTGTAGCTGATCAGGATGTCGTCGATCCCGGCATTGACCATGATCTCGGCTTCACCGAGCTTCTGGCAGGTGATGCCCTTCGCGCCGGCCGCGATCTGCATCTTGCCGATCGTCGGGTTCTTGTGCGTCTTGATGTGGGGACGGTTGGCGATCCCGGAGTCATCGCAGGCCTTCTGAATCCGGGCGATGTTGCGCTCGACCTTGTCCATGTCGATGACGGCACAGGGGGTGCCGTACTCACGGGCGATCTTGGCGGCAAGGGTCGTTGTCATGGAAGTCTCTGAGTTGGCGCGCATTCCGTTTGCAAAAGCGGTGCCCACTTTTGCGAAATGCACGCTAGGCCTGTTCAATCTCTTCGCGCCGCACTTCTAGCTCCAGCCATTTGTCTTCGGCCTCGGCCAGCTCCTTTTGCGCCTTCGTCAGAGCGTCGGAGGCCTGGTCGAAGCGCTTGCGATCCTTGCGGAAGAGATCGGGGTCGTCAAGGAAGCGCTGCTGCTTGGCGATCTCGGCCTGCAGCTTGGCGATGGTCTTGGGCAGCGTCTCCAGCGCGTGTTGCTCGTTGAAGGTCAGCCGTCGTCTCGCGACGCCGGAAGGCGCGGCTGATCGCTGTTCTCTCGTCTCTTCGACGGCCTTCGCTGTCGCGCGCTTCACGTCGGCGCCGCGCTGGGCCAGCATGTCGGTATAACCGCCGGCATATTCGAGCCAGCGTCCGTTGCCCTCGGGCACGATCACGGACGTCACCACGCGGTCGAGAAAATCGCGATCGTGGCTGATCAGGATCACGGTGCCCTCGTAGTCGCTGAGCATTTCCTCGAGGACGTCGAGGGTCTCGAGGTCGAGGTCGTTGGTCGGCTCGTCCAGCACCAGGAGGTTGGAGGGCTTCGCCAGCGCGCGCGCCAGCATCAGCCGGCCGCGTTCACCGCCCGACAGCACCTCCAGCGGCGTGCGCATCTGTTCCTGGGCGAACAGGAAGTCTTTCATGTAGCTGACGACATGCTTCGGCTTGCCGCCGACCATGACATGGTCGCCGCGGCCGCCGGTGAGCGCCTCGGCCAGCGTCGTCTTGGGATCGAGACTTTCCCGATGCTGGTCGAGCGTCGCCATCTCGATGTTGGCGCCGAGCCGTATGCTGCCGCTGTCCGGTGCGCTGCCGCCGGTCAGCATCTCGATCAACGTGGTCTTGCCGGCGCCGTTCGGGCCGACGATGCCGATGCGGTCGCCGCGCTGGACGCGGATCGAGAAGCCGTCGACGATCTTTCGCTCGCCATAGGACCGGCTGATATTCTTGGCCTCAATGACGAGCTTGCCGGATTTGTCGGCTTCGGCAGCCGCGAGGTTGGCGTTGCCCGTCGCGCCGCGATGCGTGCGGCGCTGGTCGCGCAGCGCGTGGAGATTGCCGAGCCGCTTGACGTTGCGCTTGCGGCGGCCCGAGACGCCGTAACGCAACCAGTGCTCCTCGTTGACGATCTTGCGGTCAAGCTTGTGCTGGTCGCGCTCTTCCTCCGCGAGCACCTCGTCGCGCCAGGCCTCGAAGGCACTGAAGCCGCGGTCGATCTGCCGGATCTGGCCGCGGTCGAGCCAGGCGGTGCTGCGCGAGAGATTGCCGAGGAAGCGCCGATCGTGGCTGATGATCACCAGCGCGCAGCGGCGGCTCTCCAGTTCGCTCTCCAACCATTCGATGGTCGGAAGATCCAGATGGTTGGTCGGCTCGTCCAGCAACAGGATGTCGGGCGAGGGCGCCAGCACGCGCGCCAGCGCGGCGCGGCGCGCTTCGCCGCCGGAGACATGTGCCGGATCTTCTTCGCCGCTGAGACCGAGCTGCTCGACCAGATAGCGCGCCTGATAATGGTCGTCGCCGGCATTGAGGCCGGCCTCGACATAGGCCAGCGTGGTGGAGAAACCGGAAAAATCCGGCTCCTGCGGCAGGTAGCGAATGGTGGCGCCGGGCTGCACGAAACGGCTGCCGCCATCCGGTTCGACCAGGCCGGCGGCGATCTTGAGCAGCGTCGATTTGCCGGAACCGTTGCGGCCGATCAGGCAGACGCGCTCGCCGGTCGAAACCGACAGTTCGACGCCCGCCAGGAGCGGTGTGCCGCCAAAGGTCAGCTTGATATCGCGCAGTTGAATCAGCGGTGGCGCCATGCGGTGTCTCAGTCCTGTCTTGTTGCGGCCTGATCGGCGCGGCGGCGCTGGATGCGGCGGATGGTCTGGTCGAGCGTCGACAGAAACGTCGAGCGGTCGCGCGGTGAATACGATTTCGGACCGCCGGTGACTTCGCCGGCCGAGCGCAAATCGGTCATCAGGTTGCGGACCGCCAGCGTCATCCCGATCGATTCCTCGGTGAACGCCTTGCCGTTGGATGCAATCACATCGGCGCCGGCCTTCACGCAGCGGCTCGCGAGTGGAATATCCGAGGTAATGACGATATCGCCGGGCCCGGCGCGTTCCGCGATCCAGTCATCGGCCGCGTCCATGCCGGCACCCGCGGCGACCCGCTCGATCAGCGGATCCTGGGGCACGCGGATGAAGTTGCCCGCGACCACGCTCACGGGCAGGCCGTGCCTTCCGGCGACGCGATAGATCTCGTCCTTCACCGGACAGGCGTCGGCGTCGACATAGATGCGGGTGGTGTTTTGAGGGTTCGTCATTGTCCGTAGATGGGGCTTGCGAAGCGGTTTCGCAGCAGCCGCGTGGTACCCCATTCGGGCCGCAAAGGCGAGGGGATTGACCCCGGTTCCTCAGGGCCTACGATCGGCCCGAAACAACAAGAATTTGGGGAAAGCCAAGCCATGCCGAACCGGCTCGAAACCTATCGCGTCGAGGCCTACAACACGGCCAAGCAGTCCGAAAATAAGATGCATGACGACAATGTGGCGCGCCGCTTCGGCTTTTCCGGCGGGCTGGTCCCCGGCGTCGACGTCTTCGCCTACATGATGCATGTGCCGGTGGCGCGCTGGGGCCGCGATTTCCTGTCGCGCGGGTTGATCGAGGCGCGTTTCATCAAGCCGGTCTATGACGGCGAGACCGCCGATGTCGATGCGACCGAACACAACGGCCTGCTCACGATCGAGGTGTTCAGCCGCACCGAGCTCTGCGCGACGGGGACGGCGTCGCTGCCGGCGATTGCGACTGCGGTGTCGTTGAGCGACTATGTCGAGGTCCCCGCGATTGCCGAGCGCAAGCCGGTCAGCTCGGCAACCTTCGACACCGGTAAATGGTTCGGCACGACGCCGCGCCGCTGGGCGGGGCAGGATGCAGCCGACTACCTCGCCGACATCCGTGAGGCCGATCCGATCTTCGCGCGCGAGGGGCTCGGCCACCCCGGCCTGATTCAGCGCGTGATGAACCGCGTGCTGGTGGACAACACGATCCTCGGGCCCTGGATCCATGTCGGCAGCCGCATGCAATTGCTGTCGGCCGCACGCGCCGGTGACGAGATCACCGCGCGGGCAAAAGTCACCGCGAATTACGAGAAGAAGGGCCACCGCTTCGTCGAGCTCGACGCGCTGGTGGTCGCCAACGGCACGACGCCGCTGGCGCACTGCCAGCACACCGCGATCTACCAGCCGCGCGAGCAGGCGGCGGCGTAGAGCGCGGGCGAAGAGAGGCAAGTACACGGCTCCAAGCTCGGTGTCATGCCCAGCGAAGGCGGGGCATCCAGTACGCCGCGGCTTCTCCGTAAATCACTGCCGCCTCAGAGTACTGGATCGCCCGGTCGAGCCGGGCGATGACAGTGAGCTTGTGGAGGCAGAAGGGCAGCGCTACGCCGCTTTCCCCTTGGCCTCCTGGATCGCCCGCCACACCCGCTCCGGCGTCAGCGGCATGTCGATGTGCTTGATGGCGTAGTCGGAGAGCGCGTCGATCACCGCGTTCACGACCGTTGACAGGCTGCCGGCGCAGCCGGCCTCGCCGCAGCCCTTGCTGCCGAGCGGATTGGTCGTGGCCGGCACCGGGTGGTCGCCGATCGTCATGTTCGGAACGTCCTCGGCGCGCGGCAGAGCGTAGTCCATCAGCGAGCCCGTGATCGGCTGGCCGCTTTCGTCGTAGCGGACGTGCTCCATCAGCGCCTGGCCGATGCCCTGGACGACGCCGCCATGGAGCTGGCCCGCGACCAGCAGCGGATTGATCACCGTGCCGAAATCGTTGACCGCGCTGTAGCGCACGATCTGCACGACGCCGGTCTCAGGATCGATCTCGACCTCGGCGACATGGCAGCCGTTCGGGAAGGCCGAGGGCACCGGTTCGCTGGTGTGATCGACGTCGAGGCTGTCGGGCACGCCTTCCGGCGTCTTGCCGTCGTGCAGGCGCTTGGCGAGCTCCATGATGTCGATGCTGCGGTCGGTGCCGGCGATCGTAAAGCTGCCGCCCTCGAATTCAATGTCGGCTTCGGATGCCTCCAGCATGTGCGCGGCGGCGCGCTTGCCCTTTTCGATCACGAGCTTGGCGGCGCCCACGATCGCCATGCCGGTCGCGGTGATCGAGCGCGAGCCGCCGGTGCCATTGCCGGTGTGCACGATGTCGCTGTCACCCTGCACCAGCTTGACGCTGTCGAAGGGGACGCCGAGCTGCTGGCAGAGCACCTGCGCGAATGCGGACGCGTGGCCCTGACCGTAGTCGAGCGTACCGGTGATGAGCTGCACGGAGCCATCGGGATCGAACACGATCTTGCCGAGCTCGACGCCGGGAGGTGCGGTCACCTCCAGATAGGAGCCGACGGCGATGCCGCGCAACTTGCCGGACTTCTTGCTCTCCTTCTTGCGCTTGGCAAAGTTCTCGTGGTCGGAGATTTCGAGCGCCTTGTTGAAGACAGCCTGGAAGTCGCCGCTGTCGTAGGTGACGCCGGAGGACGCGGCGAACGGCATCTGGTTCTGCTTGATGAAGTTGCGCTTGCGCATCGTCAGGCGGTTGATGCCCATCTCGTCGGCGGCGCGGTCGATCAGCCGCTCCATGTAGTAGTTGGCCTCGGGCCGGCCGGCGCCTCGATAGGCGCCCATCAGCGTGGTGTTGGTCAGCACCGTCTTGATGTCGACGGCCATCAGCGGTGTGCGATAGACGCTGGAAAAGTTCTTGCTGGTATTGAGCGAGAGCGGACTGGGCGCGACCCCGGTGATGTAGGCACCGAGATTGCCGTAGCCCCATAGCTTGGCGGCGAGGAAATGCCCCTCGGCGTCCAGCGCGAGCTCCGCGTGAATCTTCTGCGCACGGCCGTGGCTGTCGGACAAGAAGCTGGTCGAGCGTTCGTCGAGCCATTTCACCGGCCGTCCCAGTTCCTTGGCCGCGTACAGGATGCACATGTACTCGGGATAGTTGACGTTCTTCATGCCGAAGGAGCCGCCCACATTGGCGGTGAGGATGCGCACCTTCTCGTTCGGCACCTTCAGGTTCTTGGCGAGGTTGGCGCGGTTGCCGGCGACGCCCTGCGTCGGCATCTGGATGGTGTAGCGCTCGGTCTTCTTGTCGTAGGAGGCAAGGCCGACGCGCGGCTCCATCGAGACCACGGCGACGCGGGTGTTCTCGATGTCGACCTTGGTCACGTGAGCGGCGCTGGCGAAGGCCGCATTGACCTTCTCGATGTCGCCATAGTGGTAGTCGAGCGCGACATTGTTCGGGATGTGGTCGTAGAGCTGCGGCGCGCCGGGTTTTGCGGCTTGCTCGGGATCGGTCACCGCCGGCAGCGGCTCGATATCGAGCTCGACCGCCTCGGCCGCGTCGCGCGCCTGGGCTAGCGTCTCCGCCACCACGAAGGCGACGGGATCGCCGACGAAGCGGACCTTGTCGGTTGCGAGCGGCTGGCGGTTGGTCTGGAGCAGGGGTGAGCCGTCACGGCTCTTCAGCGGCAGGCCGCAGGTGAAGGGGCCGTAGCCGGCCGCATCGAGGTCTTTGCCGGTCCACACCCCCAGCACGCCCGGCATCGCCCTGGCGGCGTCGATGTTGATGCCGCGAATGACGCCGTGGGCATGGGTCGAGCGGACGATCACGGCATGGGCCTGGCCCGGCAGGTTGAAATCGTCGGTGTAGCGGCCCTTGCCGCGCACCAGGGTATCGTCCTCCTTGCGGCGGACCGGCTGCCCGACACCATATTTTTGCAGTGCAATAGCGTTTTCGAGCGTGGAGGATTTGGTGTGTTCTTGCATGGAATTGACCTGAAAAGCCGGCAAATGCGCGGTTTGGGGGGCGCCTGGGGGACCGGACCCCTCAAAAATAACCCACCGGCCCGTTCACGACAACGCACGAATGGGCATGGTCCCATGTGATGCGTTGTTGCGCAGGATTGGCGCGCTGCTAATGTTTCAGGCGAAAAAGCAATTCCAGATCGGCCCAATCGGCCGCGGAAAGACAGTTTGTATGAATGACCACACGCGGCTCCGCGACGGCCTTGCGCCGCACGGTGAGCTGGGGTCGATGGCGGCGGCGTTCGCCACTGAACCGGCCGTCGGCGCGCAAGCGCCGGGAACCGGTGTCTACGCGGCGCTCGACCTCGGCACCAACAATTGCAGGCTCCTGATCGCCTGTCCGACCCACGACGGCTTTCGCGTGGTCGATTCCTTCTCGCGCATCATCCGGCTGGGCGAGGGCGTCTCGGCAACCGGGTGCATCAGCGAGGCTGCGATCGAGCGCGCCATCGTGGCGCTCGGCATCTGCCGCGACAAGATCAACCTGCGCAAAGCGCGGCGGCTGCGGCTGATCGCCACCGAAGCCTGCCGCGCCGCCTCGAACGCAGAGGGCTTTCGCAGCCGCGTCGCTGCCGAGACCGGGATCGAGCTCGAGGTGATCGACCGAGAGACCGAGGCGGCGCTCGCCGTGCTCGGCTGCTCGCCGCTGGTCGATCCCAGGGGACGCGGCGCGATCCTGTTCGACATCGGTGGCGGCTCGACCGAGCTGGTGCGAATCGAACGCGACGCCGCAAATCCGGAGCCGCGCATCAAAGCCTGGATGTCGATTCCGTTCGGTGTGGTCACGCTGGCCGAGCAGTTCGGGGGCCGCGACGTGACGCCCGAGATCTACGCCGCGATGGAGCGCGAGGTCGCCCATCACATCGCGCCGTTCGCCGAACAGCATGGCGGCGATCTCACTGATATGCATCTGCTCGGCACGTCAGGCACCGTGACGACGCTCGCGGGCATCCATCTCAATCTCGCGCGCTACGATCGCCGCCGCATCGACAGCGTCTGGATGAACGATACCGACGTCACCGCGACCATCAACAAGCTGCTCGGCATGAGCTACGAGGAGCGTGCCGCGAACAGCTGCATCAGCGTCGAGCGTGCTGATCTCGTGCTGGCCGGCTGCGCCATCCTCGACGCGATCCGCCGCGCCTTTCCGCTGCCACGCCTGCGCGTCGCGGACCGGGGCTTGCGCGAAGGCATGCTGGTCGAGATGATGCGCGAAGACGGCGCGCTCAGGAGCTGGTGAGATGGCCAAGGACACCACCGGCCGCTTGCACGTCCAGGTCAAGACCCACGGCAAGCGCAAATTGTCGTCGAAGCTGTGGCTGGAGCGGCAGCTCAACGACCCCTACGTGGTGAAGGCGAAGGCGCTGGGCTATCGCTCGCGCGCCGCCTTCAAGCTGCTGGAGATCGACGACAAATACCGGCTGCTCAAGCACGGCATGGCGGTGGTCGATCTCGGCGCTGCGCCGGGTGGCTGGAGCCAGATCGCCGCCAAGCGCGTTGGCTCGGTCGACGGCAAGGGCAAGGTCATTGCGATCGACCTGCTGGAAATCCCCGAGATTGCCGGCGTCGAGTTCGCACAGCTCGACTTCATGGACAATGACGCGCCGGACAAGCTCAAGGCCATGCTCGACGGCGGCGCCGACATCGTAATGTCCGACATGGCTGCCAACACCACCGGTCATCGCAAGACCGACCAGCTTCGCATCGTCGGCCTGATCGAGACCGCCGCCGCGTTTGCCTGCGACGTGCTGAAGCCGGGCGGGACCTTCCTGGCCAAGGCGTTCCAAAGCGGCGCCGACGCCGAGCTGCTCACCCAGCTCAAGCGCGATTTCGCCACGGTGCGTCACGTCAAGCCGGCCGCGAGCCGTGCGGATTCCTCGGAGCGCTATGTGCTGGCGACGGGATTTCGGGGCGGAGCGACGGAATAGCAACAACGACGAGAAGAGAGGCTACCCCAGCCGCTGATCCCGCACGTCCTGCGTATCCTCGGTTGCGGCCTTGACGGCCGCCTTGGCCGCGCCCTTGCCGGCACCCTTGCGGCTTGCGATCTCCACGGCCTTGCGGCCGGAGACTTCGTGGCCGGCATCGGCGGGCATCTGCCAGAAGAACCAGCTCGACGCCGCCGAGGTCAAGGCGACCACGAGGAAGGCCGGCGCGAACACGCTGGCGTTGAGCTCGCTGGCGTGGCTGAGCCACATCGTCGTCTCCACGGAGGCGGCGCCGACGGCGACGCCGGCCGAGACGGCGAGCTGCTGGTTGACGCTGACGAGCGTGGTGGCGCGGCTCATCTGCGCCTGCTCGACCTCGGCATAGGCCACCGTGTTGATCGCGGTGAACTCGAGTGAGCGGAAGAAGCCGCCAACCACCAGAATGATCATGATGATCAGCAGCGGCGTCGTCACGGTGAAGAGCGCACAGGCGGCGAGGAAAACTGCACTGATGATCGCGTTCATCGTCATCAGGTTGCGGAAGCCGAAGGCGCGGATGATGCGCGCGGCGAGCGCCTTCATGCCCATGGCGCCGAGCGAGGAGCCAAACGTGACGAGGCCGGACTTGAACGGCGAGAGGCCGAAGCCGATCTGCATCAAGAGCGGCAACAGGAACGGCAGCGCGCCGATGCCGAGGCGGAACATGAATCCGCCGAGAACGGCCGCGCGCAGCGTCGGCAGCCTCAACAGCGTGAAGTCCAGCACCGGTGACCCCGTTCGCCGCGCGTGAAGGACATACAGCGTCATCGAGATCGATCCGCCGACGACCAGGGCGGCAACCGTGCTCCATGGCAGCAGATTGAGTCCGGCAACCGACAGCCCGAAGGCGATGCCGGCGAGCCCGAGGCCCGCGAGCACCATGCCGTAGAGGTCGAACGGCTCTCGTTCCTCGCTCTTGATGGGATCGATGAAGCGCAAGGCCATGAAGATGCCGAGCAGCCCGATCGGGATGTTGATCAAGAAGATCCAGTGCCACGACGCGTAAGTCGTGATGAAGCCGCCGAGCGGCGGCCCGATCACGGGGCCGATCAGGGCAGGAACCGTCACCCACGCCATGGCATTGACCAGCGCGCTCTTGTCGACCGACCGCAACAGCACGAGGCGCCCGACCGGCGTCATCATCGCCCCGCCCATGCCTTGCAGGATGCGCGCGAATACGAAATCGGTGACCGATGACGAGAGCGCGCAGCCTACCGAGCCGACCATGAAAACGCCGACGGCAATCGCAAACACCATGCGCGCGCCGAACCGGTCGGCGGTCCAGCCGCTAGCCGGGATGAATACCGCAAGCGACAGCAGATAGGACGTGATCGCGAGCTTGAGCGTTAGTGGGCTGGTGCCGATGTCGGCCGCAATCGCGGGCAGCGACGTGGCGATCACCGTCGAGTCCATGTTCTCCATGAAGAGAGCAGTGGCCACGATCAGCGGAATGATGCGTTGCTTGTCGACCATGATGGATTGGTAATGGACATCGGAAGGAAGGGCGCGGATTGCGGCTTATCACCGCCACCGGGCCGCGACCATTGCGGATCGACGCATGGCACCTAAATCCTGAGTGACCCCGGGTGGGTGCGCCCTTCACCGGAGATCACGATGATCGGCCGGCACGGGGGGACGCCGTTCACCAGTAGGAGGCACCGCGAGGCTATCCCCCGCTGAATTTGCCCAAAAAGCCTGTGCATGGCTGGCCGGCGGTCCGAATTGCTTTGATTCGTCGCCCGCCCGTGCTATCGACCCGCGTCAACCCCACCGATGGGCTCCGATTCTCCGGCGTTGCCGCAAGGTACGCCGAGGGCGGCGCTCATCCATAGCTATTTGCGGCAGGGCCGCGGAAGGAGTTGGCACATGGCCACGGTGCAACAAGGCATTCGCGAAGCCCTCACATTCGACGACGTGCTGCTGAAGCCGGGCCTGTCGGACGTCATGCCGGGCGAGGTCGACATCCGCTCTCGCGTCACCCGCGCCATTCCGCTCAACATCCCGATCATGGCCTCCGCCATGGACACGGTCACCGAAGCCCGCATGGCGATCGCCATGGCGCAGGCCGGCGGCATCGGCGTCATCCATCGCAATTTCGATCCCGAAGGGCAGGCCGCCCAGGTTCGGCAGGTCAAGCGCTACGAGTCGGGCATGGTGGTGAACCCGCTCACCATCAGCCCCGACGCCACGCTGGACGACGCGCTCAAGCTGATGAGCGATCACGGCATCTCCGGCATTCCCGTCGTCACCGGTGCGGGCAAGTCCACGCCGGGCAAGCTGGTCGGCATCCTCACCAACCGCGACGTCCGCTTCGCCACCGACCGCCAGCAAAAAATCTCCGAACTGATGACGCATGAAGGTCTCGTTACGGTGCGCGAGAATGTCAGCCAGGACGAGGCGCGGCGGATGCTGCATCAGCACCGCATCGAGAAACTGCTCGTGGTCGACGAGCAGTATCGCTGCGTCGGTCTGGTCACCGTGAAGGACATGGAGAAGGCGGTCGCCCATCCGCTGGCCTGCAAGGACGCGCAGGGCCGCCTCCGCGTCGCCGCCGCCACCACGGTCGGTGACAGCGGCTTCGAGCGTACCGAGCGGCTGATCGACGCCGGCGTCGATCTCGTCGTGGTCGACACCGCGCACGGCCATTCCCGTCACGTGCTCCATGCGGTCAACCGCATCAAGCGCCTGTCCAATTCCGTGCAGGTCGTTGCCGGCAACGTCGCGACCTCCGAGGGTGCGCAGGCGCTGATCGATGCAGGCGCGGACTGCATCAAGGTCGGCATCGGCCCGGGCTCGATCTGCACCACGCGCATCGTCGCCGGCGTCGGCGTTCCCCAGCTCACCGCGATCATGGATGCGGTCGAGGCGGCGAAGAAGTCCGACATCCCCGTCATCGCCGACGGCGGTATCAAGTTCTCCGGCGACCTCGCCAAGGCGCTCGCTGCCGGTGCCGACATCGCGATGGTCGGCTCGCTGCTCGCCGGCACCGACGAGACGCCAGGCGAAGTGTTCTTGTGGCAGGGCCGCTCCTACAAGGCCTATCGCGGCATGGGTTCGCTCGGCGCGATGGCCCGCGGCTCGGCCGACCGCTACTTCCAGCAGGACATCAAGGACACGCTCAAGCTCGTGCCCGAAGGCATCGAGGGCCAGGTGCCTTACAAGGGCCCGGTCGGCAACGTCATGCACCAGCTAGCCGGCGGCCTGCGCGCCGCGATGGGCTATGTCGGTGCAAAGGACATGAAGGACCTGCACGACAAGGCCCAGTTCGTCCGCATCACGGGCGCGGGCCTGCGCGAAAGCCACGTCCACGACGTCACCATCACGCGCGAGGCGCCGAACTATCCGGGCGGGGGTTAGGCGCTCCACATTCCGCTGTCATGCCCTGGCTCGACCGGGGCATGACAGCGCCTGTTGGGTTTGCTTCATTCCCATCCACCTCCTAAATGATTGCGACAAAGCAATCTGGAGGAAGCCATCATGTCCCAAGGCAAACGCATCGTTCTCGCCGCGCGTCCCGTTGGCGAGCCAAAGCCGTCCGATTTCCGCATCGAGGAATTCGCGGTTCCTACGCCTGCCGCAGGCGAAGTCCTGCTGCGCACGATCTGGCTCTCGCTCGATCCCTATATGCGCGGGCGCATGAGCGACGGTCCGTCCTACGCAACCCCGGTGCCCGTCGGCGGCGTGATGGAAGCCGGTACGGTCTGCGAGGTCGCAGCCTCCAACAATCCGAACTTCGCCAAGGGCGACATCGTGCTCTCGCGCGCGGGCTGGCAGACGCACGCGATCTCCGACGGCAAGGGGCTGAACAAGATCGACCCGAAGCTCGCGCCGATCTCGACGGCCGTCGGCGTGCTGGGCATGCCCGGCATGACCGCCTACACGGGCCTGCTCGATATCGGCAAGCCGCAAGCAGGCGAGACCGTCGTCGTCGCCGGTGCCTCCGGTGCGGTCGGTTCGGCCGTGGGACAGATCGCGAAAATCAAGGGCGCACGCGCGGTTGGAATCGCCGGCGGCAAGGACAAATGCGATTACGTCGTGAAGGAGCTCGGCTTCGATGCCTGCATCGATCACCGCGATCCCGATCTGGCGGCGAAGCTGAAGGACGCCTGCCCGAAGGGCATCGACGTCTATTTCGAGAATGTCGGCGGCGCCGTGTTCGAGGCTGTGTTCCCGCTGCTCAATGCGTTTGCGCGCGTACCCGTCTGCGGCCTCATCGCCCATTATAACGACACTGAAGCGAAGCCGCCGAAATGGGCCGCCAGCATGATGCGCGCGACCCTGACCAAGCGCTTGACCTTCCGCGGCTTCATCGTCTCCGACTTCGCCTCCCGCCATGGCGACTTCCTGCGCGACATGTCCGGCTGGGTCCGCGAGGGCAAGGTCAAGTACAAGGAGTTCGTCACCGAGGGCCTGGAGAGCGCGCCCGACGCCTTCATGGGGCTTCTGAAGGGGGCCAATTTCGGCAAGCAGCTGGTGCGGGTCGGGCCGGATAGGGCTTGATCCGCCGTTCTCGGCCCCTCGGGAGCCGGTATGGTTAACAAAGAGTGACCGATCGGCCACACCCGCCCGTAAAAGCCGCAGGTGTGACCGTCGGTTCATTGACGGGCAGGCGAAGGCATTGAATCATTGCGCATATTTCAGGTGCGATGATGTTAGAGCTTGTTGTTTTCTGCGTAATCCTGCTGGCCGCCGGTTATTGGGCGACGATGTTTGTCATGGGCCGTCGCGACGACGTTATCCATGGCAAGTTCGTTCACACCGAGGACGCTGGCGCGTTCCCGCAATCCGCGATGCCCGCGCCGCCATTCCCCAAGCGTCCGGTCAAAGCCGCGCGGCCTGCCAATGTTCAGCCCGCCAACACCGGGGCCAAGCCGGTGAACAGCGACGCGCTGCAGTCCTTGCTTGCAGCGATCCAGCAGGATCTCAAAAGCGTCGCTTGAGCAGCCATGGGAAGCGCTAATGCTCGCCGTCCATCTGGGCGAGCAGCTCCTCGATATCGATGTCGACCTGGCCGGCGGCCCTGACGTGGCGAACCTCGAAGCCGTCGGGCTGGAAGCGGTACTCCACAAGGCCGACCTCCTTGATCGCGATCCGGTCCTGGCGCGCATCGTTGATCTTGAAGCCGGCCGACGGCGCCCAGACGTGGCGGGTGTGGCGCCAGGTGAAGTCGCGCCGCTGGTGCACGTGACCACTGGCGATGATGCGCAGGTCGACATGTGCAAACATCTCGATCAGCCGCGCGCGGGCCGGCTGCGGCACGTAGCGGATCGACGTCTCCGGCGTCTCGGGGTCGTCGGGCCCGTTGAGAAATACCGGCTTGTGCACGAACAGCGCGATCGGCTTGCCGTTCGCGCGCGAAACTTCCGAGGCGAGCCAATCGAACTGCTCGGCCTCGAAGGCGAGCCCTGAATTCATCACCAGCGAGTTGAGGCCGATGAAGCACCAGCCCGCGGCCTCGAACGACCAATGGTCCTCGCCGATGATCTCGCGGAATTGCTGGCGATGGGCTTCCGCGACCGGCGGCTTCGGCGCAGGGCCGATCGCGGTCGGATTGTCGCCGATGTCGTGATTGCCGGGGATGTAGCGGCAGGCGACGGGCAGGGCATCGTGCAGGCCCTTGGCGAATTCGACATCGTCGCGACTGGTCGGCCCGTCGAACGAGACGTCGCCGGTGTTGACGACGAGATCGGGCCTATCGGTGTCGATATGCGCGCTCAGCGCCTGGAAGTTGGCGATCAGGCCGGGGAAGCGCCGGCCGAGATGGGTGTCGGAGATCTGCGTCAGGCGAAATACGGACATGGATTGATCATAAGCGCCGCCCGACGTCGGAACGATGACGGCGCACCCGCGGTCAGCGATCGAACAATGTTTAAAGCACGCGATAGCGGATCGTGTAGGCGTCCTGCGGCGCGACCGGGCTTGCCAGCGGCGAGGCGATGCGATCGGCGAGGTGCCAAGGACCGAATTGAGGACCGAATTGAGGACCGAACTGAGGACCGAACTGCTCGGAGCGATGCGGCTCGGCGGGCAGGCGGAGGCGAAATTCGAAGGTGCCCTTGCCTGGCAGGTTCACGACCAGCACGCGGTCCGCAGTGCGGTGGTTGAGCACCACCGCGCCGCGCAGCACGGAGCGGCCATCACCGAGCTCCCGCACGCCCTCGACCAGTGCCAGCGTCTGGTTTCGGTCGGTATGCAGCTCAATCTGGGTGTCGGACGCCGCCGCCAAGGTCTCCTTGGGCATGCGGATCTCGAACTCGACCGCGGGTTTTGACGGATTGAGGCCGAGATAGGCCAGCGCGGCATGGCGCATGTCGTAGGCGGCAAAAGCGAACAGAGCGAGGGCGGCGAGCGCAGCGAGGCCATGCCTGAGGACATCGCGCCAGGTCCGATAGCTCATGCGGAAGTAGACCGTCATCGCCAGCGCCACCGCGAGCGCCGTCGCGATGCCTGCCAGCGCCGACATCAGGATGCCGAACTGGCCGTCGGCCGACTCGGTCAACGCGCCGCTCAGGCTGGCGAACTGGCTGAAGAGGGTGTTCATGGCGGTCTCTCGCCTTGCGCCCCCGAGGGGCCAAAATCGCTTTAACTGTCGGCAGTTGGTCGCCTCATCGGGAACGCCGGTTCAACTCGTTGATTGTCA
The DNA here is from genome assembly GCF_055811715.1 of Bradyrhizobium sp. WSM4872. Classification (NCBI taxonomy): domain Bacteria; kingdom Pseudomonadati; phylum Pseudomonadota; class Alphaproteobacteria; order Hyphomicrobiales; family Nitrobacteraceae; genus Bradyrhizobium; species Bradyrhizobium sp. WSM4872. The sequence goes on from NZ_JBVVPT010000010.1 coordinate 130,136, forward strand.
GGACCAGCGGTGACCGCTAAGGGACGCTAGCTGTGCCTTCCGCCGGATGGGAAAATCCCGGGAAATTCCGATGTCCATTCAAATGGTTTTGCTGCCGGTCTTCGTGCAGGTCGGTCTCACCTTCGCGCTCCTGATCGCCATGGCGATGGGACGCCGGCGCGCGCTCGTCTCCGGCGAGACCAAGAGCCGCGACGTTGCGCTCGGCGAGCCCAACTGGCCCAAGGGCGCCACACAAATCGCCAATTGCTACCGCAACCAGTTCGAGCTGCCGGTGCTGTTCTACGCCCTGATCGCGCTGGCGCTCCCGTTGCGCCATGCCGATCTGTTCATCGTGCTGATGTCCTGGGTGTTCGTGGTGACGCGCTTCGTCCATGCCGGAATCTTCGTCTCCTCAAACAATCTTGGCCGCCGCTCCACGATCTGGCTCGCCGGCGTGCTTGTCCTGCTCGCGATGTGGATCTACTTCGCGTTGAAAATGCTGTTGCTGATCTAGGCGCTACTCGCCGATCCTGATCTGAAAGATTCAAATGACTCCCGCTGCCCGGCTGTCCGCAGCCATCGAACTGATCGACACCATCGAGAAAGACCGCGTGCCCGCGGCCAAGGCGCTGAAGGAGTGGGGCACCGCGCACCGCTTCGCCGGCTCCGGCGACCGCGCCGCCATTGCCGGCCTCGTCTGGGACGTGCTGCGCCGCTATGCCTCGAGCGCCTACCTGATGGATTCCGACACCGCGCGTGCTCGGCTGATCGGCATGCTTCGCCTCGAGCGCAACATGGATATCGCGACCATGGCCGCGCTGTTCGACGGCAGCCGCTTTGCTCCGGCGCCCTTGACCGAGGCCGAGCAGGCCGCGCTCGCCTCGCGGTCGCTTCAAGGTGCCCCGGCCGCGATCGCCGGCGACTATCCGGAATGGCTGGATCCGTATCTGGCAAAGGCGTTCGGCGACGAGCGCGTCGCGGAGGCGGCCGCGATGGCGAGCCGGGCGCCGCTCGACCTGCGCGTCAACACGCTAAAATCCAATCCCGACAAGGTGCTGGGGGCGCTTGCTCATCTTCATGCGAAACCGACGCAGTGGTCCACAACCGGGCTGCGCATCGAGCTTTCGGCCGATGCGCGCAACCCCGGCATCCAGGCCGAAGAGGATTTCATCAAGGGCGCCATTGAAGTGCAGGATGAGGGGTCGCAGCTTGCAGCTGCCCTGACCGCGGCAAAACCCGGCGAGCAGGTGATCGATCTCTGTGCGGGAGCCGGCGGCAAGACGCTGGCGCTCGCCGCGATGATGCAGGGCAAGGGCCGGCTGATCGCGACCGACAGCGACAAGCGGCAACTTGCGCCCATTCACGAACGACTGTCGCGCGCCGGCGTCCACAATGCCGACGTGCGCACGCCCAAGGGTGAGGCCGATCCGCTGGCCGAGATCAGCGCCACCGCCGACCTCGTCGTGATCGATGCGCCCTGCACGGGAACCGGAACCTGGCGCCGCAACCCCGATGCCAAATGGCGCATGCGCCCCGGCGCGCTGGAGATTCGCTTGCGGGACCAGACCGAGGTGCTCGAGCGCGCGGTTCCGCTGGTCAAGGCCGGCGGCCGCATCGCCTACATCACCTGCTCGGTGCTCTCAGAGGAGAACGGCGAGCAGGTGAGGGCGTTCATCGGCCGCCATCCCGAGTTCGCGGTGGTGCCGCCCGAGCAGACCGCGAGCGTGCTCTGGGACAAGGCGGAGGAGTTTGCGCAAGCCGCGCTGCAATCGCCGGAAGGCTGGCTGATGACGCCGCGGCGGACGGGGACGGACGGGTTCTTCGTCTCGGTCTTGAAGAAGGCGGGTTGATCTCACGGTCATTCCGGGGCGCCCGCAGGGCGAGCCCGGAATCCATCGCTCGGCAGTCTCCGCGGCCGAATGGATTCCGGGCTCTCGCTTCGCGAGCCCCGGAATGACGGGATCCCAAACAAAAACCCCGCGAACCGGAACCCGGTCGCGGGGTTTTCTAAGTCTGCGTTCTGCCGGTACGTCCGTGGTCAGAACGGTGCGCGGGCTTTAGCCGACGCGGAGATTGTCGGCCGAGGACTTGCCGCTGCGACGATCGGCGACGATGTCGAACGAGACCTTCTGACCTTCGTTGAGGGTCGAGAGGCCAGCGCGCTCGACAGCGCTGATGTGCACGAACACGTCCTTGTCGCCGTCATCCGGCTGAATGAAACCAAAACCCTTTTGATTGTTGAACCACTTCACGGTGCCCATAGCCATGGGGATTTCCTTTGCTTAAGAAGTTAACACGCGGACCGGTACGCACTATTGCGCCCATAATCCTGATCAGTCGATGTTGGAGAAATCATCTGAAGCGTGCGCGCCCGTCAGCAACGAAGCGAAGCGGCCCAGTCGTTCGGCCAAGTATCGATGATCACAATATAGCGAGATTTTGGGGCCACTTCAAGGCACCACCCGCCGCTCGGGATGTCGCCGGATTTTGCTATTTTGCGGTGCAAATTAACCCTTCCGGGGCGCTCAATCGACGATAAACAGCGTCGCCCCCGTCGCCGTCGAGGACCGGTGCGCGGCATCGCCGAAATCCGAGACCTGGTAGCTCATCCCCGCCGTGAGCTTGAACTTGCGGCCGTCGCGCAGCTCGCTGTCAAGCTCGCCCTGCAGCACGTAGAGCACGTGGCCGCGGTCGCACCAATGATCGGCGAGATACCCCGGCGTATACTCGACCATCCGCACCCGGAGATCGCCGATATTGAGCGTGCGCCACTGCGCTTGCCCGGTCTCGCCGGGATGGATGGTCGGCTCGACCTTGCTCCAGTCGGTGACGGTGAAGGGGGAGGTGGGAAGCTTCATGCTGATGTCCTGTTGGTGCCGGCGGCGGTGTTGTTAGCGTATGCGCCCGCCACAGTCTCCGTCATTGCTGCGCCCGCACTGAAGCGCTTGGGGCATGCTCGCGCCTAACTCTCGCTGTCATCGCCCGCGAAGGCGGGCGATCCAGTATTCCAGAGGCCGCGCTGTGATACGGAGAAGCCGCGGCGTACTGGATTCCCCGCCTTCGCGGGGAATGACAGTGGTGGGTAGTTGGCACCGCTCAATGCACCGTATGATTCGCCGACCCCTGCACGATCTTTCCGGCCGCATTTACCCGCAGATATTCGCAGATGCGCTTGCCGCGCTCGTTCTCGTAGAGCACCACCATGCTATCAGGGCTGACGAACAATTCGATCAGCGAGAAATGCAGGTTCGGCAACAGGGCGAGCGCCTTGCCCCAATAGGCGCGCAACGAATCCTTGCCGCGCACGGTGCCGCTTTCATCGAAGCCCAACACGGGGATGCGGTCAGAGGTCATCACGACGTCGTCGGCATAGAGCGTGAGCACGCGTTCGAGATCGCGGGCGTTCCAAGCCTCGACCCAGGTCCGGCCGAGCGCGGCGAGATTCGACGGCTGATGATGGTGTGGCATGGCGTTCTCCCTGATTGGCCCTTAAATGAGTGACGGGCCATATTAGGTCAATAATACTTACCTATATCGATTTGTCCATGCCCAAAGAAGAATGTGGGCGCGCGGCCCGCGCGGTTGCGGGCAGGGGCGCGGTCGCGTATTTGCTTGCCATGACAGCAGCACAGACCGACCGCTCCGCGTCGACGCCCTCAGTGGCCTCGGCGCACGACAAGATTCTCATCGTCGACTTCGGCAGCCAGGTGACGCAGCTCATTGCGCGTCGCGTGCGCGAGGACGGCGTCTATTGCGAAATCGTCCCGTTCAACAAGGCCGAACAGGCCTTCAACGAGATGAAGCCGAAGGCGGTGATTCTCTCCGGCGGGCCTGAATCGGTGCATGAGGCGGGCTCGCCCCGCGCCCCGCAAGCGATCTTCGATTCCGGCGTGCCGGTGATGGGCATCTGCTACGGCCAGATGGCCATGGCGGAGCAGCTCGGCGGCACGGTCGAGGGCGGCCATCACCGCGAATTCGGCCGCGCCGATGTCGAGGTGAAGGCGCCGAGCAAGCTGTTCGAGGACACTTGGTCTCTCGGTGGCAAACATCAGGTCTGGATGAGCCATGGCGATCGCATCACCAAGATGCCGCCGGGCTTCTCGGTGGCCGGCACGTCGCCGAACGCGCCCTTCGCGATCATCCAGGACGAGACGCGCAAATATTACGGCCTGATGTTCCACCCGGAAGTGGTGCACACGCCGGACGGCGCCAAGCTGATCCGCAATTTCGTCCGCAAGATCGCCGGCCTTTCCGGCGACTGGACCATGCGCGCCTTCCGCGAGGAGGAGATCGCCAAGATCCGCGCCCAGGTCGGCAAGGGCAGGGTGCTCTGCGGCCTCTCCGGCGGAGTCGATTCCGCGGTCGCGGCCGTGCTGATCCACGAAGCGATCGGCGAGCAGCTCACCTGCGTGTTCGTCGATCACGGCATGCTGCGTCTCGACGAAGCCAAGACCGTGGTCGATCTGTTCCGCCACCATTACAACATCCCGCTCGTGCACGTGGATGCCTCCAAGCAATTTCTCGGCGAGCTCGAAGGCGTCACCGATCCCGAAACCAAGCGCAAGACCATCGGCCGCCTCTTCATCGAGGTGTTCGAAGCGGAGGCCAAGAAGATCGGCGGCGCCGACTTCCTGGCGCAAGGCACGCTCTATCCCGATGTGATCGAGAGCGTCTCCTTCACCGGCGGCCCCTCGGTGACGATCAAGTCGCACCACAATGTCGGCGGTCTCCCCGAGCGCATGAACATGAAGCTGGTCGAGCCCTTGCGCGAGCTCTTCAAGGACGAGGTCCGCAAGCTAGGCCGCGAGCTCGGCCTGCCCGAAATCTTCGTCGGCCGCCACCCGTTCCCGGGCCCCGGCCTCGCCATCCGCTGCCCCGGCGACATCACACGAGAGAAGCTCGACATCCTGCGCAAGGCCGACGCGGTCTACATCGACCAGATCAGGAAGCACGGCCTCTACGACGACATCTGGCAGGCATTCGCCGTGCTGCTCCCGGTGAAGACGGTGGGCGTCATGGGCGACGGTCGCACCTACGACTTTGTGGTGGGCTTGCGTGCGGTGACCTCCACCGACGGCATGACCGCGGACTTCTACCAGTTCGACATGAAGTTTCTCGGCGAGACCGCCACGCGCATCATCAACGAGGTGAAGGGCGTTAACCGGGTGGTGTACGACGTGACGAGCAAACCGCCCGGGACGATCGAGTGGGAGTAGTTTTTAGAGACCGAGGCATGCTGATGCGCGCCGCGTTGAAAGCGGTGATGGCCGCGGTCTTTGCCATGCCGGCTGCGGCGGCTCTGGCGAAGTCTCCGGACTGCGCGAGTTGGCCCACGAACATGGCCCTCGTGCACCTCAAGAACGCCGGCCTGATTGATATCCCGTCGGTGATCGAGGCGCAGACCAAGGCCGTTCGTCTCGCGTCCGAAAAGATCGGTAAAGACCTCTACCAGCAGGTTTACGACATCACGTTTCACACCGAGGATGGCAAGACGATCGAGGTCATCACGAAAAACCAGGCATCGAGCGAGGAATGCTCGATGAGCGGCGTCGACGTCTACGTGGTCGCGAACAAAATCGGCGGGTCGGCAGAGCTGCCATCTGCCGGCACGCCTAAAAAGTGATCCGGCTGCACCGAAAGCTCAAGACCTGCAATTGACCCGCGGCGGATGCGTAGGGCGGATTAGCCGCAAGGCGTCATCCGCCCTCTCTCGCCGAGTCGCGCGCAAGATGGCGGGTTACGCTTTTATAGTCCGCCCTACGATCTCTCTCTCGGCTTCACGAACCGATAGGCGAAGTGATCGGTCTTGCCCTTGATCGCGGGATCGAACACCTTGATCGTGTGCGGATCGTCCTTGTTCGCGAGCAGGGTGCTTTCCGCGTCCAGCACGAAGCCGGCCGCCTCCACCTCCTTGCGAACGTCGATGACGGTGGAGCCCGCACGGATGCGTGCGAACCGGATCAACTCGGACAGCTTGGATTGGTCGTACATCTGGATCTCCTTTAGGCTTGGGCATTCGACGCGCGCGCGGCTTGCGCCAGTGCTTGCGTGTCGACGTACTCCCGGATGTTCGTCAGTTTGCCGTTGCGAACGGTGATGGCGAAGATCCAGTCGTCCCTAAACGTCTTGCTCGTGGCTTTGATCTTTCCCGTCGCGAAGCCGACGACCAGGACCCGGTCTCCTTGCGCGACGAACTCCCGGGGTTCGGTGGACGTTTCGATCGACTTGGATGCCGTCTCCACCAGATCCGTCACCCCGTCGTGCCCGCGATGCGTTCCGGCCAGCGGCCAGTCCTCCCCGGGGATGATCCACTCGATGTCCTCAGTGATCAGCGCCAGCAGAGCCTCGCTGTCGCCACGGCCGATCGCGGCGAAGAAGTCTTTCACGGTCTGGATGTTCTTCTCGATACTCATGGGAATTTCTCCATCTCGCTCGGATCGGATCGCGCGCGATCCGATCCCGTGTGTCGTATCCCCAAGGGTGGGGACGTCGTGTTCGTCAGCCGAACTTGACCAAATCCTTGAAGATCAGGTGGCCCCAGCTGTTTCCGCGCGCCTGCACGAGCAGTCCGCCTTCCGAAAGCCCGCCGAGTTTGATCGGCGCGAAGCCGAGCTTTTCCGCAAGCGTGCCAATCTCCGCTGCGGCAGCGTCATCGTCGCTCGCCAGGAACACGACTCTCCTGCCGCCATGGACGGCCGGATCCTGACCAAGCACGGCAGCACCCAAATGGTTGAAGCCCTTGACCAGTCGACCGCCGGTGAAGGCTTGCGCGACGGCCTTGGACGAAGGTTGTCCTGCCAGTTTCTCAGGCGGCACGCCGTAGGCGTTGGTCACATCGATGATGGTCTTGCCCTGCCAGGTGGGCAGCGCCTTCGTGACATCCTGGTGCGACTCGAAACGGACCGCCAAGAAGATGATGTCCGCCTTGACGGCGTCCGCCAGTTTTTTGGGAATGATCGTGGGTCCGATCGCGGCCGCGGCGGATGCAAAGTTTTCGGGGTCGCGCGTGGTTGCAACGGACACCTCGATGCCATTGCGGGCAAACGCCCTGGCCAGGGCCTGGCCGATAGGGCCGAAGCCGATAATCGCGTAGCTCATGATGTTTCTCCGATCTTGTCGATGGCGGTCAGACCTGCGCCATGCCGCCATCGACGGCGAGATCCACGCCGGTGATGTAGGAACTTTCATTGGAGGCGAGGAAGGTGACGGCAGCCGCGATTTCCTCCGGCTTGCCCCTGCGACCCATCGGGACCTGTGAAGCAAATCCGGCGGCGGCTTGCTCGGCTTGCTCGCGGGTCAAGCCCGTCGTTGTCGCTAGGGCCGGGGTCTCCGTTGGCCCGGGGCTCATCGTATTGACGCGGATTTTGCGGTCTTTCAGCTCCAGCGTCCAAGCACGCGAGAAGCTGCGCACCGCCGCCTTGCTGGCGGCGTAGACGCTGAACCCCGGCAGTCCCTTCACGTTCGACACCGAAGAGTTCAGGATGATCGAACCGCCGTCCCTGAAGAGGGGGAGGGCCTTCTGCACCGAAAAGAACAGCCCCTTCACGTTGACGTCGAAGGTCTGGTCGAAATGGGCCTCGGTCGCTCCTGCGAGCGGTGCGATCGTTCCTGCGCCCGCGTTCGCAAAGAGAATGTCGATGTGACCATGTTTCTCTTTCACGACGGTATAGAGCCGATCGAGATCGGTAAGGCGCGACACGTCGCCGACAACTGTCGTAACGTTTGTCTTGATAAAGGCTGCGGCCTCCTTCAGCTCTTTCTCGCGTCGCCCGGTGATCACCACGTGCGCACCTTCGTCCACGAAACGCTTGGCCGTGGCCAACCCAATCCCGCTGCTGCCGCCGGTGATGACTGCGATCTTGCCTTCGAGTTTTTTCATGATCTTTCTCTTTCGTTGTGTGTGGGTCAGGCGCGAGACCGCGCCCGGAATCAGAGTTGTGCCAGGCCGCCGTCGACGGCGACTTCGCTGGCGGTCATGAAGCTGCTGTCCGACGAGGCGAGAAAGGCAGCCACGGCCCCGATCTCCGCAGGATCGGCCATCCGCTGCAGCGGCGTCATCGCGGCGAAGACCTTCTGGCCTTCCTCGCCCAGCGCTTCCTTCGCGAGTTCGGTCGCGGTCGCTCCGGGCGACAGCACGTTGACCCGGATGCCGCTGCCTTTCAGGTCCTCCGCCCAGGTCCGCGCGAGGTTGCGCACGGCCGCCTTGCTGGCGCTGTAGGCGCTCATGGCCGGGGCGCCCGTGGTGCCGGCGCTCGATCCGGTCAGGATGATCGAACCGCCCCGGCGCATCAGCGGCAGCGCCTTCTGCACCGTGAAGATCGTCCCCTTCACGTTGGTGTCGAAGGTTTCGTCGATGTGCGCGGCAGTGATCTTGCCGAGCGCAAGCTGGCTTCCCGCGCCGGCATTGGCGAAGACGATGTCGAGGGTTCCGCGCTCGGCCTTCACCGCCGCGTAGAGTCGGTCGAGGTCGGCCTCATCCGAGACCGAGCCCTTCACCGCGCGGGCATTGGGCCCAAGCGCGGTGACAGCCGCGTCGAGCGCTTGCTGTCGGCGGCCGAAGATGAAGACGAAAGCGCCGTCCTCGATGAAGCGCTTTGCCGCGGCGCGGCCGATGCCGGTCGCGCCACCCGTGATGACCGCAACCTTGCCGTCGAGCTTTCCCATGATTTCTCCTGTCGTGGTGTCGGGACAGCATCTGCCCCCGACGACCCCGAGATAGGTCCGGCGGCGTCAGGCGTTGAGTGCGGAAGCGTGCACATCGGTGGTGCGAAATCGATCCGGCTGGGCGACTGACGCCAGCCGCGACGAGGGGTGTCCGCCGTTCGGAATGGGTCCTGCCGGCCGAAACCGGCTATGATGAACGCCCGTACTGCTGTACTAGGCATCCAGATACGGCTTGGAAGGCGCGCCGCGCGGTGCGGGATTGCACCATGATCGACTGGGACGACGTTCGCTATTTTCTGGCCGTCGCGCGCGGAGGCTCGGTGCGGGCGGCCGCCGAGCGCCTCGGCGTGAACCACGCGACCGTGCTGCGACGCATCGCCCAGCTCGAGGAACGCCTCGGGGTCCAGATGTTCGAAAAACTGCCTTCGGGCTACCGCCTGACGGCTGCGGGCGAGGAGGTCCTCGAATTCGCGGACCAGATGGAAGCGTCGTCGCACCAGCTGGAGACGCGCGTGTTCGGGCGCGACCAGAGTGTGCGCGGGCGTCTGCGGGTGACGCTGGCGCCGCCGCTCACGACACATTTGCTGATGCCTGATTTCGCCGACTTCGCGCGTCTGCATCCTGATATCGAGATGGATATCCTGTCGTTCGGCGAGCTGGTCAATTTGACCAACCGGGAGGCCGACGTCGCGATCCGCGTCGTCTACGACCGCAAGACCCTGCCGCTCAATCTTCACGGCGTGAAGGGACCGGAGCTGTTCGGCGCCGTCTACACGTCCAGGGATCGGCTGGCCGCGTGGCGTGCCGGCGCGCCTGATCCCATCCGCTGGATCGTCATCAGCAGTCACGGCATCCCGGACTGGGCCAGCGCGGGTGAGGTTCGCACCACGGGCGTTCCATTCAGGGTCACGGACGCCGGGGCGCAGATCGTTGCGGTCCGGCTAGGGCTCGGCATCACGACACTGCCGTGCTTCGTCGGCGATGCCGACCCGCTGCTGGTGCGAGTGCCGGGCACCGACCTGCACATGTACGGCACGGTTTGGCTCCTCACACAGGGAGAGACGCGCAAGACCAAGCGCGTGCGGCTCTTCACCGAGTTCGTATCCCGCAGGCTCGCCGCGTACGCGCCGCTGCTGGCGGGGCTGTCGGTGGCGCGCGACTGACGCGCGGCAAGTCACGGGCGTAAAGGTTGGCCTCGACAGATCAATGCGTTATCGTGCTTCAGAACAATCGAGTGGGAGTAGGGTTGTGACTGCTATTGAACCAGCGTTGCTGGGTGTTGTTTCCTGGAGAGGCAGCGCCGCTTAGATCATGGGATTTGGGGTATTCATCCATCGATTGGACTCGATCTACGATGACAGCCCCGCTGAGCAGTACCAATTTCCCAGTCAATATCTTCATCGCGTTGAAGCCTGCATCGGCGATTGGATAGTATATTACGAACCGAGCAAGGTTGCTGAAACGCGCGGTTACTTTGCAATCGCTCGGGTTCAGCAGGTTGTTCCCGATCCCGGTACTTCCGGGATGTTTCTCGCTTTGATTGAACCCGGAAGCTATCTCGATTTTGCCAATCCAGTCCCATTCAATGGACCGACAGGTCCAGTAGAGCGCGGCGTCCTTAACGAGCAGGGACGGATTTCAGGACGCGCTCAGTCCGCAGTCCGCCCAATCTCTTCCGACGATTTCAACAGAATATGCGAGCTTGGTTTCGCGGAGAACGCGCCGCTGCTGCCACGGCGCGACGGCGACCTCCCATTGCTCGAGCTTAACGACCAGCCTCAGGTGCCATTCGCGATTGAGCAGCAGCGCGACCGTGTTAGCGTGACGATTTCGAGAATTCTGCGCGATCGAGTGTTTCGCCGGGTCGTCCTCCGCGCCTACGACGAGCGTTGCGCCGTCACCGGCCTCAAGCTCATCAATGGAATGGGGCGCGCGGAGGTCGCGGCGGCTCACATACGACCCGTCGAGGCAAACGGGCCGGACATCATCAGCAACGGGGTTGCTCTTTCGGGCACCGCACATTGGATGTTCGATCGTGGTCTCATCAGCTTCGCGGATGATTTGGAGATATTGATCTCGCGCCAGACAAATGATCTGGGGGGAGTGCAATCGATCATCAACAAGACGGGGCGTGCGCTTGCGCCGCGCCGGGCGTCGGATCGGCCACATCCGCATTTCTTGAAGTGGCACCGCGAGCATTGTTTCAAACAATAAGCAAAGCCGTGCGGCTCATTCGACCGAACCCGCCCGTCGCTGAGCCGCGATCAGCATCTCCACAAACGCCGTCACCTTGGGTGGGCGGAATCGAGCCGCCGGGTAGACCGTGTGGATGCCGCCGGATGGCAGTTGCCATTGCGGCAGGATGTGGATGAGGCGCCCGGCCGCGAGATCGTCGGCCACCAGGAAATCCGGCAGCACCGAAAGGCCGCCGCCGGCGAGCACGGCCGCGAGCACCCCAGGCGTCGTGTCGATGGCGATGCTGGCCTGCAGGCGCACAGCGCGTCGGTCGAGATCGCCGCGCGAGAACTGCCACAGCAGCGGCTCGCGCAGCGCCATGTTGGCGACGAACGGGAGCGTCGCGAGATCGTCGGGATCGCGCGCGGCGGCGATCCGATCCGTGAATGCGGGAGCGCCGACCAGACATTGCCGGAACGCGCCGATCTTGCGCGCCTGCAGGCTGGAATCGACCAGCCAGCCGACACGGATCGCCATGTCGATCTGGCCTGAGGCGAGGTCGACCGTCTGATCTTCGAGCGTCAACTCCACGCGGCAGTTGGGATAGCGTGCCGCGTAGGCCGTGACGACGGCAACGACGACGGCTGTGCCGTAGTCGTTAGGCGCCGTGATCCGCAATGTGCCGGTCGGCGCGGCGGCCGCCTGCGCGAGCTCGTCGAAGGCATCCTCCGCTTCGCGCAAGATCATGACGCAGCGCGCATGAAACATGCGGCCCGCCTCGGTCGGATGGACCCGGCGCGTCGTGCGCACCAGAAGACTGGTGCCGAGATCGCGCTCCAGCTGCGCCACCTGCTGGCTCACCACGGCCTTGGTGATGCCGAGCCGCTCGGCGGCCCGCGTGAAGGATCCGGTGTCCACGACGGCTGCGAAATAGGCCAGTCGGTTCAGGTTCATTTGGTTCGTCCGGTCAGATCTATTGTCAGCCAATACCATACATTCTGTATATTTTGTTGATATTTATCTACCAATGCGCGCGTGCCACATTGCATTTCAAGGAGATCGCCATGTCCGCGCCCATTCATGTCACCTACCTGTTCGATCCGCTCTGCGGCTGGTGCTACGGCGCCGCCGCGCTGCTCGAACAGCTCGTGGCCCGACCAGATTTCGCGGTCCAACTTGCGCCGACAGGCCTGTTCGCCGGCGAGGGCGCCCGTCCGATGGACGACGGCTTTGCCGCTTATGCCTGGACCAACGACCAGCGGATTTCGCGCTTGAGCGGCCAGCCTTTCAGCGAAGCCTATCGCCGCGATGTGCTGGGCGACCGCACGCGCCTGTTCGATTCCGGCCCGGCAACACTGGCGCTCACGGCTGTTGCGCTCACGGCACCCGATCGGGAGTTCGCGGCGCTGAAGGCCTTCCAACTCGTCCGCTATGTCGGAGGCCGCGACAGCACGGACATGTCCGTGCTGTCGGACGTACTGCGCGCGATGAACTTGCCGCAGGTTGCCGCGCGTCTGGCAACGCCCGACGCCGCGTTGATCGCCGCGTATCGCGCGCGCCTCGAGGCTGCGCGTGCCGAGATGCGCCGGTTCGGCGCCAACGGCGTCCCGGCCCTCATCGTCGGGACGCGCCATGATCGCCGCCTCGTGCAAGCAAGCGCGCTGTTCGGCAGCCTCGACGTCCTTGTCGACGGACTGAAGGCGGCCTGAGCGCAGCGATCAACACAGACCGGACCATCCAGCTTTCATTTCGCGATCCCAGACCAGCACCAGGAGACCAGCATGCCGACAAGGAGAACCATCATGAAAACCACTCTCGCCGCAGGCGCTGCCGCCATCTTCGCACCCGCAGGCCTCGGCCATGCCGCCGGCGGGCTCGCCTGGAAGCATTTTCCCGCAGGACCGAACGGCTTCTTCCGGGCTCCCGTTCTGGTGTCCGGGCCGAGCGAAGCCGTGCTGATCGATGGCGGCTTCACGCTGTCAGATGGCAAGGCTGTCGCAGACGCCATCAAGGCAACCGGCAAGAAGCTCACCACCATCTATATCAGCCGGTCGGACCCGGATTACTATTTCAGCCTCGGCGCCATCAAGGCGGCGTTCCCGGAGGCCCGCGTGCTCGCGGCGCCCGCAACTGTGGCGGCCATTAACGCCAGCGTCGAAAAGAAGCTTGCCGTTTGGGGGCCGCAACTCAAGGCGAACGGCCCGCAGGTGCTCGCCGATGTGGTCATCCCCGAGGCGTTTGACGGCAAGACGCTCAGCGTGGACGGCGGGACCATCGAGATCGTCAGCGCGGACGGCCTGGTCAACCGGCGCTATCTGTTCGTTCCCTCGCTCAACGCGGTGTTCGGCGGCGTGCTGATCTTCTCCGGCGTCCATGTCTGGATCGCCGACACGCCGACCAGGGAGCAGCGTGCCGCCTGGATCGCCAATCTCGAAAAGATCGCGGCGCGCAAGCCGGCGATCGTCGTCCCCGGCCATCTGTCGGTAGATGCAAAGACCGATCTGTCCGGTGTCGAGCACACCATCACCTACCTTAAGGCCTTCGACCAAGAGCTGGCCAAGGCCAAGGATTCCGCCGCGCTCAAGGCGGCGATGGAAGCGCGCTTCCCCGGCCTCGGCATGGGCGTTGCGCTCGACATCGGCGCCAAGGTCGCCACCGGCGAGATGAAGTGGGGCTGAGATGGGGGCGAACCTCGACCTGATCCGCGCCACCTATGAGGGATCATCGTCGGAAGAGAACGGCCGCAACTTGCTGGCCGCTCTCGCTCCGGATGCCGCATGGACCGAAGCGGAAGGGTTTCCTTATGCGGGCACTTATGTCGGACCCGACGCGATTATATCAGGCGTGTTCCGACGTCTCGCCACCGAATGGACCGGCTATCGTGCCGACGTTCACACCTATCTGGAAGACGGCGATCGCGTCGCCGCCTTCGGCGTCTACTCCGGGACCTACAAGGCGACGGGCAAATCCATGCGCGCCAACTTCGCGCATCTCTATCTGGTGAAGGACGGCAAGATCGCCGGGATGACGCAATATGTCGACACCGCGATGGTGCAGAAGGCGCTGGAGACTGCTGGCCACTGACAGCCGGCTACGTCGGAATGTACGAGAAGGGAGCCCGCGACATGCGGGCTCCCTTTTTCCGTTTTGACGGCGGCCAGATCTTGATGAAGTTCGCCACGTCCGTTGCCGCCGTCTTGATCCTTGCGCAGGCGCCCATCACGCTAAAAATAGGGTCGACGGAATCCGTGCCAAACCGCAAGATCGGTCGAGCGTGTCATGGCCGTCAGCGACTAGATGGAGCCGCCACGGAGGAGGGACGATGAAGGCGGCGCTGCAGAACTATCAGGACCGGATGCGACGGGTGCTGGATCATATCGATCGGCATCTCGACGATGATCTGGATCTGGACACGGTGAGTGCTGTTGCGGCTTTCTCAAAATATCATTTCCACCGGCAGTTCTCGGCAACCTTCGGGTTATCAGTGCATCGCTATGTCCAGCTGGCCCGCATGAAGCGCGCTTCGCATCAACTGGCCTACATGGACGCCCTTGATGTCACGGAGATTGCGATGGATGCCGGTTACGACGCACCGGATGCCTTCGCCCGCGCCTTTCGGCAACGGTTCGGGCAATCGCCGTCGTCGTTCCGGAAGTCTCCCGACTGGGAGCCGTGGCTTGCGGCCTTAGGGCCTCTCGACAACGCCAGGAGCAAGCTCATGCAGAAAACGTTTACCACCGACGACGTGACGATCCGCGATGTGCCCCCTACGCCGGTCGCGATCATGGAGCATCGGGGAAGCCCTGAGACACTTGGTGACACGATCCGGCGGTTCATCGCGTGGCGCAGGGCCGCCGGCCTGCACCCCAGGACAAATCCCACCTTCACTGTTTGGCATTCCGAGGGGCGTCCGGCGCAGCAGGACGAATACAGCATCGACCTTTGTGTCGGGACCGACCAGCCGATCGCGGCGAACGGCGAAGCGATCAAGACCGGCGAGATCCCCGGCGGACGCTGCGCGGTGCTGCGCGTCGTCGGCTACACCGACAATCTGGAGCCTGCCGCGCTCTTTCTTTATCGTGACTGGCTTCCGGCCAGCGGCGAGGAAGCCCGCGACTTCCCGGTCTATTGCCAGCGGCTGAGCTTCTTCCCCGAGGTGCCGGAGCACGAGACCGTCGCGGACGTTTTCTTGCCGCTGAAGTAGCGTCCGCTGACGGCGCCTGTCGCTTCCGATCACGGAAACCGGCAGGCCGCCATTGGCGGATCAATACCGCCACGATGTGATCCCGCGTTCACCTCGGGAAACGGGTGGCCGCTCGCCGGTGCCTGATGTCTTGTTCGGCTCCTTTTCGACATCAGGAGAGTCTCACGGTGGAACTTGCAAACAAGACGATCATCATAACCGGCGCCAGCAGCGGTATCGGTGCTGCCGCAGCGTCGTTGTTCGCGTCCGAAGGCGCCAATGTGGTGCTCGGGGCGCGTCGCCCCGCCGAGCTGCAGGCCGTTGTTGCAAGCATCAAGAGCGCCGGAGGGCGCGCGACTTTTCTCGCGGGCGACGTTCGGGACAAGGGCTATGCAGCCCGCCTTGTCGCGCACGCCGTCACGACCTTCGGAAAACTTGACGGCGCTTTCGACAATGCCGGCATCCTCGGCGACATGATGCCGGTCCCCGAGATGAGCGTCGAAAACTGGACCGATGTGCTTGCGGTGAATCTCACCTCGGCGTTCCTCAGCGCGAAGGCGCAGATCCCGGCGCTGCGCAAGCAGGGCGGAGGTTCGATCGTTTTCACCTCGTCCTTCGTTGGCTTCAGCAACGGGGGCATGCCGGGAATGGCGGCGTACGCAGCCTCGAAGGCAGGACTGATCGGCCTGGCTCAATCACTGGGCGCCGAGCATGCGGCCGAAGGCATTCGCGTCAACGCGCTTCTGCCTGGAGGAACCATCACCCCGGCGGCAGGCGAGGGCAATCCAGACGCCCTGAATTTCATCGCCGGGCTTCACCCGATGAAGCGGATGGCCAGTCCCAAGGAGATCGCGCAGGCGGCCGTTTTTCTCCTGAGCGACCGGGCATCGTTCATGACGGGCAGCCCCATGACGGTTGACGGTGGCATGTCGGTCCGCCTGACGTGACGACGAACCCGCCAAGCGCGCGGCGACGGTCACCTCGGCGCAAACATTGGATGTTCGCCACGTATCTCCATGATACGAGACCCCGTCGTTCGCTTCCGGAGTTCAATATTGATGTCCGCCGCCACCGCCCCGAGTCAGTCGCCCGCGACCGCCGCCGAAACCGATCCCGAAACACTCGGTTGGATGAAGGGCTTCCCGCCTTCCCCCGACCGCACCATCAGCTTCCAGGATGGTTCGTTCCGCAGCTTCCCCGAGCTGCGCTGGGCCTGGAGCAACATCCGCCAGCTGGTGCCGACCGTGAATGTCTGGCGCGGGGCGGGGCCTGCGTCGGTGCTGCCGCGGCAAGACCATGACATCGGCGCGTCGGCCTCGACCACGATGGACGGCCGGCCCATGACCTTCGCGAAGATGCTAGAGGAGACCTACACCGACGGCATCGCCGTGCTGCATCGGGGCAAGCTCATCTATGAGCGCTATTTCGGCGCGTTGAAGCCGCACAAGCCGCATATCGCGATGTCGGTGACGAAGTCGTTCACGGGCGTGCTCGCCGGCATTCTGGTCGCCGAGGACAAGATCGACCCGCAGGCGCCCGTCACGGACTATGTGCCGGAGCTGAAGGCGAGCGCGTTCGGCGATGCGCGCATGCACGAGGTCATGGATATGACCACGGGGCTCGAATACACCGAAGTCTACACCGACAAGAACTCGCATGTGTGGGGACTGCGGCGCGCCAACGGCATGGCGCCGATTCCACCCGACTATGACGGTGCGACCACCATCTTCGAGTTTCTGATGGCGCAGAAGAAGCAGGGCGAGCACGGCAAGACCTTTGCCTACAAGACCGTCAACACAGACGTGCTGGCCTGGATCATCCGGCGCGTCAGCGGCATGAACTTGTCCGATCTGCTCTCCGAGCGCATCTGGCAGCCGATGGGCGCGGAGGAAGACGCGCATTACCACGTCGATCGCGTCGGCACCGAAAGCGGCGGCGGCGGCCTCTCCACCACCTTGCGCGATCTCGCCCGCTTCGGCGAGATCATGCGCAATCACGGCCGCTTCAACGGCCGGCAGATCGTGCCTTCATCTGTTGTCGAGGACATCGCGCGTGGCGGCGATCCCGAAAAATTCAAGCCCGCCGGTTACACCACGCTCCCCGGTGCGTCCTATCGCAATCAATGGTGGGTCACGCACAACGCCCACGGCGCCTATATGGCGCGCGGCGTTCACGGCCAGGGCATCTATATCGATCCCAAGGCCGAGATGGTGATCGCGCGCTACGCCTCGCACCCCGCAGCGGGCAATGCCGCCAACGACCCCATGACGCTGCCGGCCTACATGGCGTTGGCGAAGGAGCTGATGGCGGGCGAGTGAGGGCGCGGGTGCCTGTCGATCATCTTGCGAAGCATTACATATGGGTGTATGTAAGCCCCTATGGCGCACATCAGCATCCGCGATTTGCAAAAGATTTCAGGGGAGGCCATCGGTGCGTTGCCCGGCCCGACGCCTGTCAAATCGGGTGAGCGGACCGTAGGGCTGCTCATCCCCCTCAAGGCAGTCGATTCAGGCAAGCTCGCGGCGGTTCTGGCGCGGGCCGAGCGGTTCGCGAAGGGACGCGACGTGGCCGCGGACAACGCAGCGCTGGCTGAATTCGGTGACGTCGATCCGGTCGATTGGTCGGTCTCGGCCGTGAAGAAGCTCACGGCCAAGTCGAAGGCATGAGACGACCGTCAACCACGATCGTCGTTGACGCAGCCATTCTGATTGCCGCCGTTCGAGGCCGAAGCTCCGGCGCGCTCCTGAAGGCTGCTGAAATGGCGATCCTGGTGACGACGGACCGCGTTGTCCAGGAAGCGCGTCGCCGTATCGCGCTTGGGCTGCGGCGCCCGGAGCTGACCGAGCTGCTGGACGCGTTGGCTGAGCTGCTCACGATCGTTCCGGTAGCCGCATTGGAGCCTATGCTCGCCCGATGCGAAGAGACGCTTCGCGACGCCGTGGCAAGCCGCAATGGGTCCGAGCGCGACGCGCATGTGCTGGCGCTGGCCTGGAGCGTCGAGGCTGACGTTTGGACGACAGACCGCGACTTCGCCGGAACCGGTGTCGCGACATGGTCGACGCCGAACCTCATGCGCGCCTATGCGGATAGTGACGCGAAACCGGCTTGAGCCTTACGCCATATCCCGCCAGCGCATCGGCAAAATGCCGTCCTGCCTGAAACTGCCGAGGAAGCGGAAGCGGGCGGCTTGCGGATTGGGGCGGGCTTCGATCGGCGCGCCCAGGATCTGCACGACGTCTGCTTCGTCATAGGCGGGCCAGGGTGGCAGGCCCGATCCGTTCGGGTCCCCGTGCGCCGCGAAATTCACCCAATAGGCCATCATGGTCCGCGCCAGAGCGCGGTCCTCTTCGGCCGGCGGCGCCGAGCTGCCGATCACCTGTTGCGGTGTCAGTGTGCCGAACACGAACGGAATTTCGGTGACGTGCGAGGCGATCGGCGTGTAGTGCGAGGTATGGTTGAAGTGATAGCCGTAGACCGGCGCACGTCCCCCGCGCCGATGCAGACGCAGCCACTGCCAGCATTGCTCGCCGACCACGATGCCGCCGGTGAGCGCGGACGCGGACGCCTTGGCCTCCGCGTCGGTCGCGGCGGGGTAGACCTTCACGAAATCGGCCATGCGCTCCCTGCCGAACATCACCTCGGCCGCGGCGACAAAGGCTTGCGCCGATTGATCGGGAAGTGACTGCGAACGGAAAGGAAATTCCTCGACGGCATTCCAGCCCGCCAGCAGCGGGATGTGCATTTGTTCGCCGCGCAGGAAGCGCCGCGCGGGCACGTCAGGCACGACGTGACCATCGATGCTCGGCGAGAAGGCCGTCACGACCGGGCTGGTCCTGAAACTCCATGGCGCGGCTGCATTCAACCGATCGGCTGGCATGCTGCGCAAAGCTGCGATCGACCCGTTGCCCTGCTGCCGGGCAAAAGCCAGACCACGCGCGCGGGCTTCTTCGAAGCCCTGGAGTGGGCCGTGCTTGCCGTCCCAGAACGCGCCGCTCTGTCCAATGGCCTTGTGAAACAATCCGTGCGCGAGCGGCGAGGCCATCAAGATGCCGATGGCCATGGCGCCGGCGGATTCGCCGAACAGGGTGACGTTGCCGGGGTCGCCGCCAAAGCCGGCGATGTTGGCCTTGACCCAGCGCAGCGCCGCCAGTTGATCCTGCAGGCCGTAATTGCCTGACGGCGCCTCCGCATCGAGCTCGGGATGAGCCAAGAAGCCGAGGATGCCGAGGCGGTAGTTGAAGCTGACGACGACGACACCTTTCACTGCTAGCGCGCCTCCATCGGTTGCAGGATTGGCCGAGGAGCCGAACTGAAAGCCGCCGCCGTGAATCCACACCATCACGGGCCGCTTCTCATCCGCGCGCTTCGCCGCGGTCCAGACGTTGAGATAGAGGCAATCCTCGTCGCGCGGTCCCGGCCGCTGGTCGTTTTCGAGCGCCGACAGACACCCCGCGCCGAACACGCGCGCATGGCGCACGCCCTCCCAGGGCGTCGGCGGCTGCGGTGCGCACCAACGCAGAGGCCCGACCGGTGGCGCGGCATACGGAATGCCTTTGAACGCGATCACGCCGCTTGCATCGCGCGGGCCGCCACGCACGGAGCCTGCTTGCGTGCGGACCCCGCGTTCCAGCTCGGCTGCTGTCGCACTGGTGAAACCATGCATGGTCGTTTCTCCTGATCGCAGAGCGTGCCCGACCACCGCCGGGAGACAGCAGCCTATCGACATTCCTCTCCGTTCGATTTAGATGTTCCGCCAATCAATTGCTAAAAACCGGCAAGCATGCGGCAGCCGCTCCGTTTTCCATGGCCTGATCTCGATGTGGATGATGTCTCCGCGCCCGTTATCGCGGTGCGCGTCGACGTGATCGGGACCAAAGGCGAAGTGCCCGATCACAGCCACCGCAAGGGGCAGCTTGTCTTTGCGCTGGGAGGCGCCGTGACGTGCCGCGTTCCCACCGGCCTGTGGATGGTGCCGCCGCATTGCGCGGTTTGGGTGCCCGGGGGCCTGCAGCACAGCAACCTCGCGACAGAAAATGCCCGGCTGTTCTTCGTCTATATCGAGCCTGACGCCGTGGACCTGCCGAATCGATGCTGCACGCTCTCGATCTCCCCGCTGCTGCGTGAAGTGATCGTCGAATTGTCTGATCAGATCGCGGATGACAAGGCGAGGGTGAACCTTCTGGCGAGCGTCCTTCTGCGCGAGCTTCCCCGCATGCCGGTTCAGCAGCTTCATCTGCCGCTCTCGCCCGAGCCGCGGTTGAAGAAAATTGCCGCGGCGCTGGCAAAAAACCCTTCCGATCGCAGGACGCTGGCCGAATGGGCCGCTCGCGTCGCGCTGAGCGAGAGTAGCCTCGCGCGTCTCGTTGTCCGCGAGACGGGCTTAAGCTTCGGGCGCTGGCGCCAGCAATTGCACCTGATCGTCGCCTTGCGCGAGCTGACCTCCGGCGCGAGCGTGCAGCAGGTGTCCGCCGATCTCGGTTATGACTCCGTCGCGGCCTTCATCACCATGTTCAAGAAGGCGCTCGGGAAACCGCCGGGGAAATATCTGAGCGCTATCTCTGCTGAATATAAGACTTGACTTATATTAGGTTGGACCGATATTCATCCTTGCGCGAAACGACAGGGAGCAAGCGCTATGGAGATAGACGTCGCAAGAGTATTGGGGCTGGTTACGCGCTCGGTGAAGAATTTCGAGAAGGACGGGAAAGCGGCCAGTGCGGTGACACTGACGCGGCTTTACGAGACCAGCGTCGACGATCTCTGGGACGCAGTGACCAGCGAGCAACGCATTCCGCGCTGGTTCTTGCCGGTCGAGGGAGATCTCCGGCTCGGCGGAAAGTACCAGCTCAAGGGGAATGCAGGCGGGACCATCACGGCATGTACGCCGCCGACCCATTTTGCGGCGACGTGGGAATTCGGCGGCGCGATGAGCTGGATCGACGTCAAGCTGACGACAGAACGAAGCCAGGCGCGGCTGACGCTTGAGCACACCGCGATGATCGAGGATCATTGGAATCAGTTCGGTCCAGGGGCAGTCGGGATCGGTTGGGATCTCGCCATTGCGGGGCTGGAGCGATATGTTGCGACCGGGGCATCGGTCGACCATGAGACGGCCGAGGCGTGGATTGGCTCTCCCGCGGGCAAGGAATTCATGACGAGTAGCGGCGAGTATTGGCGCGCAGCGCATGTCGCAAGCGGCGTGGATCCTGCCTCCGCGAAACAGCGGTCGGACCGCACCATCGCTTTCTATCGCGGCGAGACGCCGCCCGACGTGGCGCATCCGGGCACAGGAAGCTGATGCAAATCTTCGAGGTCCTCGCCGACCCTGTCCGCCGTCGCATCCTCGAGCTGCTTGCGCCCGGCGAGATGGCGTCCGGTGAGGTCGTCGAAGTGATCGGAGCGGAGTTCGGGATCACGCAGGCAGCCGTGTCGCAGCACCTCAAGGTGCTGCGCGAGAGCGGCTTCGCGACCGTTCGGGCGGAGGCGCAACGACGGCTCTATTCGGTCGATGCTGCGGGGCTCCAAGCGGTGGATGCATGGGTCGGTCAGTTCCGCAGTTT
The DNA here is from genome assembly GCF_055811715.1 of Bradyrhizobium sp. WSM4872. NCBI lineage: Bacteria > Pseudomonadati > Pseudomonadota > Alphaproteobacteria > Hyphomicrobiales > Nitrobacteraceae > Bradyrhizobium > Bradyrhizobium sp. WSM4872. The sequence continues at coordinate 151,697 of NZ_JBVVPT010000010.1, forward strand.
CTGGGAGCCGAAGCTGGACGCCCTGGCGACGGAAATCGCGCGCGGCAAACGCGAGCGTCGCAACGCGCCAATGACCAAGCGGAGCGGGAAGCGGGCGTGATGGCGTCGCGGCAAAGTCGCATCGCGCCGCTTCAGTGAGGCACGAAAGCCGCCGCCAAAACAGCAAGCATACCAAAGCTGGCGATATTCCAGAACAGCGAGCGGACGAGCGGTATGCCGGATAGGTAAAGCGCGGTGTAGGCGATGCGTCCGCCAAGATAGGCGATCGATCCCCAATAAGTCAGCTCGTTGTGAACGCCTGCGGAGTGAGAGATGAGGATCGCGGCGGCAAAGAATGGAAACGTCTCCATGTAGTTGCGGAAATTTCGGTTGAGCCGGCCGGGGATGGCCTTGAGCGGCGGCATCTCGGTGTCGCGCGGGCTCGCAGCCCATCTGAGGCCGTACTGCAGGTTCGCGGCTTGCGCGGCGGCGACAAGCTGTACGAAGCCCCAGACGATCGCGGCGGCCAGCATCGATAGCTCGAAGCTCATCGCCATTGGCTGTCCCCCAAGCTGCAAGAAATCAGCGCGATCCCGGGTGCCATTCCGGGAGTTTGGGAATCTCGGGATCGAGGTGGTCCCAGGCATATCCGCGCGAGCAGAACAGCACGACGGACGGTTTGAACGTGCTGGCATCGTCCAGCGTGCCGACATGGATGCCGATGAACTCCGGCTTCTCGTCCGGCTTGTTGTAGATCGGCGAGCCGCAGCTCGGACAGAATCCCTTGCGCTTGACTGCGCCGCTGTCGGCAGTGCGCTCGATTTCGCGCACCTCGCCTGTCACCGAGACTGCGCTGCGCGCGAACACGAAGATGGAGCTGTGGCCGCTGCCGGTGTCGCGCTGACAGTCGCTGCACTGGCATTGGAAGCCGCGGATCGGCGCGGACGCAATGGTGTAACAAACCGCGCCGCAGGCGCAACGACCTGAATATGTCGTTCGTCTCCCTCCCGACGGGGCCGACCGTTCCAATCATATCAGGCTCGTTTGACTTCTCCACATCGAACAGCCTGCGCGATTTCACACGAGTCCGATCTTCGCCGGCACGCTCACCCGCGCGACATCTTGTCGAACTTTTTCACCAGCCGCTCCCGCTTCAGCCGCGACAGCCGCTGGATCCAGAACATCCCATCGAGCTGGTCGATCTCGTGCTGGTGGCAGACGGCACGCAAGGCTTCCGATTCTTCAGTGTGCATCTCGCCGTCGAGATCCTGATAGTTGATCCGCACGCGGGCGTGGCGCTGGATGTCGTCGTTGACGCCGGGCATCGAGACGCTGCCTTCGCGATGCAGGATCATCTCGGGTGAGGCCCATTCGATCTCCGGATTGACGTAGGTCTGCGCACCCTCCTTGGCGTCGAGCTCGAGCACGACGACGCGCAAGGGCACGCCGATATGCGGCGCCGTGATGCCGATGCCGGGCGCGGCGCGCATGGTCTCGAGCAGATCCGTTGCGAGCTCGCGAAGCGCATTGTCGAACGCGGTGACGGGGCGGGCCGGCAACGTGAGGCGGCGGTCGGGATAGCGGACGATCGGGCGAATGGTCATGCAGGCTCCTGGCCGGAACCCTTGCGGGCGAGGAGACGGCTAATCGGCTGCGCAAGGGAAGACGATCAAGAGCGGCGGGATGATGCCATGATGCAGGTGTTTTGCCCGACGAGTCAAACGGCGAGTCTTTCTTCGCACTGCAAAGAGCTGCGCTGTAAGTCCTTGATCCCAAAGCGCCCGGCTACTGTGCATGGGGTTGTTTTCGCATTTTTTGTTTGGCAGGTCACAAATGCGTGCCGCAAAAACTTGCGTCGGCCTGTCGGCCCACCATGTTCCCATTCGTCTTCCACCCAGACAGACCTGACGGGAGACCAAAAATGAACTCTTCCTCCTATCGCTGGGTGATCGTCGCCGCGGGCGGCTTGCTCGGCTGCGTCGCCATCGGCGGCATGTTTTCGCTGCCGGTGTTCCTGCAGCCGATCGCAAAGGATACCGGCTGGTCCGTGACCGGCATCTCCAGCGCGATGACGATCGGCTTTCTGGCGATGGCCTGCACCAGCATGGCCTGGGGGACGCTGACGGACCGGTTCGGGCCGCGGCTGGTGGTGCTGACGGGATCGACGGTGCTGACCGTGAGCCTGTTCGCGGCGAGCCACGCCACTTCGCTGCTTGCGTTTCAGTTCGTCTTCGGCCTTCTGGTCGGGGCGTCCTGTGCCGCGATCTTCGCGCCGATGATGGCGACCGTGACCGGCTGGTTCGACACCCATCGCAGCCTCGCGGTCTCGCTGGTGTCGGCCGGCATGGGCATGGCGCCGATGACGATGGCGCCGCTCGCGGCCTGGCTCGTCTCCGGACATGACTGGCGCACCTCGATGCAGATCGTGGCGCTGGTGGTCGGCGCCATCATGATCCCGGTCTCATTCCTGGTGCGCCGCCCGCCGGCGCTCGCGCACGCCTTGGCCGCGCCTGCGGGCGAGGGCGCCGTGCAAGGTGAGATGTCGATGGGAGAGGCATTGCGCTCGCCGAAATTCCTGATCCTGCTCGCGACCAATTTCTTCTGCTGCGCCACCCATTCCGGCCCGATCATTCACACCGTCTCTTATGCCGTGAGCTGCGGCATCCCGCTGGTCGCGGCGGTGACGATCTACAGCATCGAGGGTTTTGCCGGCCTCGGCGGGCGCATCGCCTTCGGTCTGATGGGTGACCGCTTCGGCGCCAAGCGCGTGCTCGTCTCGGGCCTGCTGTTGCAGGCGTTCGGCGCACTCGGTTATGTCTTCGCGCACCAGCTCACGACATTCTATGCGGTCGGGGCCGTCTTCGGCTTCATCTATGCCGGCACCATGCCGCTCTACGCCGTGCTGATCCGCGAAAACTTTCCGCTCAAGATGATGGGCACGGTGATCGGCGGCACCGCCATGGCGGGCAGTCTCGGCATGGCCACGGGCCCGCTCGCCGGCGGCCTGATCTACGATGCGTTCTCGAGCTACGCCTGGCTCTATATCGCCTCCTGGGCGATGGGCCTCGGGGCCTTCCTGATGGCGATGAATTTCAGGCCGTTCCCGAAGCCGCGAGCGGAGTTGGCGCCGGCGGCGGCGTAAGCAGGTTCATCGAGGCGCAGCGCTAGAGCTGCGCCTCGATCGCGGGCTTGTCGATGATGGACCACACGTGCCGTATTTTTCGGTCGTGAAATTGATAGAATACGTTTTCGCAGAAGGATACGCGCCTGCCGTTCACATCCAGCCCCAGAAACGTTCCAGCCGGCGTGCAGTCGAACTTCAGCCGGGAGGCAATGTGGGGCGGATCGCAGACCAGCAGCTCGATGTTGAAATGCAAATCCGGAATTGAGCGAAAATCCTGCTCCAGCATGGCACGATAGCCGGACAGTCCGAACTGTCGCGCATTGTGGGCGACGTCATCGTGAACGAACTGTCCGAGCGCGGGCCAATCCTGCCGGTTCAGGCAGGCGATGTAGTCGCGGTAGATGTCGGCGAGGTCGGACCTGGTCATGGCGTTGCTCCTGCGGCTCCGGCCATAACGCGGCAACGGGGCGATCGGCGCCCGCGCTCACAGACGTTTTTCGAAGAAGAGGTCCGGGTAGGGGTCGTCATTGAAGCGGGGGATCTCGCTCCAGCCGCTGCGTCGGTAGAGCTGGCCGGCCTCCGCCAGGGCGCTGTTGGTATCGAGCCGCAGCAGCTTGATGCCGAGCCCGCGCGCGGCATCCTCGGTCGCGTCCATCAGGCGCCGGCCGAGCCGCAATCCGCGCGCCGCCGGTGCGACCCACAGCCGCTTGATCTCGGCATAGCCGTGATCCGTGCCCTTCAGCCCGACGCAGCCAATCGGCAGCGTGTCCGAGATCGCGACGATGAACGTGCCGCGCGGGCGGCGCATGTCCTTGGCGTCAGGATCGCGCGACAGCGAGACGTCGAACCCCTGCTTGAAGCGGCGGCCGAGCTCGCCATAATATTCGCCGAGGCAATAACGGGCCTGTTCGCTCCGCGGATCCATCTCATCCAGCGTGACGCGGTCGCGCGTCAATGCGGAAGCAATCAAATCCATCGCCGCCAGCAGCGCCTCGCGTTGCGAGTGCTGGGCGAGGAAGCCCTCGGCCTGCGTGTTCGACAGCGCCTCATAGGCCGCGAACTCTCGCCGGCCCGCACGTGTCAACGTCGCGACGCGGCGGCGCGCATCGTCCTCATGCGCATTGGTCTCGACCAGCCCTTCGTCCTCGAGGCTGCGCAACAGGCGGCTCATCAGGCCGGAATCGAGGCCGAGGTAGTCGCGAATCTCAGCCACGTCCGAACGTCCGTGCCCGATCGCGTTGAGCACGCGCGCTGCCCCCAGCGGCCGCCCGCGTCCCAGGAATGACGTGTCGAGGGCGCCGACAGCGGACGTGACGGCGCGATTGAAGCGGCGGACGCGTGGAACAGGGTCGAGCATGATGTCTGACTTTAGTCAGGCATATCGTCGATGTCAATCAGCGCAGGCTTTCGCTTCACCGGCGAACTGCGCTTCAATCCAGGCCCAGCGCCTTGCGGGATTTCCGCGTGAGTTTTGCCGCGACCATCGCGTGCGCCTGCGCCAGATAGGCCCTGAGCTCGGCGTCCGGCAGCGCGTTGTTGCCGACGAGCTGCACCCATTTGGCGCGCGCCAGATACGGCGCCGGCCGCGCAAGGCCGTGCTCGATCAGCATGGCATAAGCCATGTTCGAGACTTTGAACATGTAGCCGCCGGAGCGCGCGGCAAAGCCGCCGCCGAGTGCGAACATCTTGCCGCCGACCTTGAACACCGAGGTGCCCTCCCACTGCACCACCTTGGTGACGGCGGGCAGGCGCAGGCAGCGGGTTTCGAAAGTTCTGGGAGTCATCGCTTGAGCGATAGCACAGCGCACGCGGCTTGCAACGCCGCAACGATGGAGCGCCACGGCGTGCCGCGCCGCGTCCGGGATAAGAGGGGACGACCCCACTTGTATCGTGCCGTCCGAATCCCCACACTCCCCACCATTCAATCAGTCACAGGAATAAGAACATGGCTCGCGTTCGCTGTATCACCGAGATGGGCATGGGCGTCGACGTCCATGGCAGGGACGCCACCAAGGCGGCGAAGCGTGCCGTCTCTGATGCCATCAGGCATTCGAGCCTCGGCTTCTTCCGGATGATCGACAAGACTGCGAACGACATGTTCGTGGACGTCACGATCGCGGTGCCGAATCCCGAAGCCGTCGACAAGGACGCGGTCGCGAAGGAGTTGCCTTACGGCACTGTCACCGTCAACGCGGTGAAGGGCGGGCTGGAGATTCCGTCGGCCCCCGAACAGGGCAACGACCCCATCCTCATCGCCAATGCCGCCGTCATCGTCAGCTTCGATAAGGACTAGGCCGGTGTCCGACCGTGACGAGACGCTGCTGGATCGCCCGATCTGGAGCGCGCTGACGACCAGCCACAAACATCTGGCCGAAGGTGGCCCGCGAGCATTGCGCTACCCGGTGGACGTAACGCCCTTTGCCGACATGGTCGACATGTCCGAGGCGAGCTTTGCTGCGCTCCGTGATCTCCTGTCGGGCGCGCAGGTCGCCGCACTGTTCACACCGGAGGCCGTCGACGTTCCCGCCGGGTTCAAGGTCGTGGTGGCCGGACCCTGCGAGCAGATGATCGGCTCTCCGGCCGACAGCCCGCTTCGCGATGCCGAGATCGTTCGGCTGGGGGTGGCCGACGTTCCCGCCATGATGGCGCTGACGGAGTTGACCAAGCCCGGTCCATTCGCGCGGCGCACCCACGAACTCGGGACGTTCCTCGGCATCCGTGCCGGCGGCGAATTGGTCGCGATGGCCGGCGAGCGCATGAAGCCGGGAAATTTCGTCGAGATGACGGCCGTCTGCGTCCACCCCGACCATCGCGGGCGGGGCTACGCGCAGGCGCTGCTGGCGGCGGTCGCACGCCAGATCGAGGCGCGCGGCGAAATTCCGTTCCTGCACGTGTTCTCGAGCAACTCATCGGCCATCGCGCTGTACCAGCGGCAGGGAATGCGGATTCGGCGCAGCCTGCACGTCACTGCGTTCATGAAGCAGGAATGAGCCGCGCCGTCCGGTCAGGCTTCTCATCCGGCGAATTCACGCTATATCGATCCCAACCATCATTGGGGGAAGCACATGGACGCCAGAACACCTGATTTTTCCGCCACGCGGACGGCAATGCAGCGTTACGTCGATCAGGAGATCATTCCCGGTGCATCCTGGGCGGTGCTGCGGGGCCGCGAGGTCGTCGATCAGCAGTGCGTCGGTTTTGCGGATCGCGAGGCGAGCACCGCGCTGCGGCCCGACCACATTTTTCGCGCGTTTTCCAACACCAAGATCTTCGTCACCTGCGCGATCATGCTGCTGGTCGAGGAAGGCCGCATCGGGCTCGAGGACGTTGTCGAGAAATTCCTGCCGCAACTCGGCAATCGCAAGGTTCTGAAGCCGGGCGCTTTGAGCCTTGCCGACGTCGAGCCGGCGAAAAGCCCGATCACGATCCGGCAGCTTCTGACCCATACCTCCGGCCTCAGCTACGGCATCTTCGATCCCGGTACGGTGCTGTTCAAAGGCTATAACGAGGCGCGCGTTCTCAATCCGTTGACGCCGCTGACCGACATGATCGACCAGCTCGCCGATCTGCCGCTGTCCTTTCATCCCGGCGCGTCCTGGGAATATTCGGTGGCGACCGACGTGCTCGGGCGTGTCGTGGAGGTCGTCTCCGGCAAGCCGCTCGACGCCGTCCTCAAGGCGCGCATCTTCGAGCCGCTCGGCATGACCGACACCGGCTTCCACGTGCCGGACGCGCAGCAGGGCAGGCTGGTCGCGCTCTACAACGGCACGGATGTGCTCGATCCCATGAAGCCCGGCCTCGCCCGGGCCGACGACCTGCCTTATCCGCAGGCCTATCGGCGGCAATTCCCGCGGCTGTCGGGCGGCGGCGGACTGGTCTCGACCTTGCCCTACATGCTTGCTCTGGTCCGCGCGCTGCTCCCGGGCTCGGATGCGCTGCTGAAGCCGGAGACGCTGCGGCTGATGATGACGAACCAGCTGCCCGCCGGCGAGAACATCCGCTTCGCCAATCTCGGCCCGATCCCCGGCAAGGGTTTTGGCCTCGGCGGCGCCGTCACCTTCGCGCCGATGCCGTTCGATCCTCCGAATTCGACCGGCGAATTCCAGTGGGGCGGCCTTGCCGGCACCCATTGGTGGATCTGCCCGCAGGCCAATACCGCCGGTGTGCTGATGACGCAGCGCTACATGGGCTTCTGGAATCCGTTCTTCTTCGAATTCAAGCGGCTGGCCTATCAGGCCGTCGGAGGCTGATCGCGAAAAAAACTGCATGTTGCCGCGAATCCTTTCTAGTCGTCGCGCCCTCTCTTGACGGTCGAGGCATTTTGCTTCGGCTTATGTCGGAGGATGTGATGGCATTTTACAGGAAGAACATCGGGGGCCTGCATCAGGCCGTGCGGATCGCCTTGGGCGTCGCGGTGGCCGTCGCGGCATTCGTATATCTTACCGGCGCCGCGGCTTGGCTGGTTGCGCTCGGCGGCGCCGGCTTCGCGCTGACCGGCCTCGTCGGCTATTGTCCGATGTGTGCGATGGCCGGCATCGGAAGGGGAGGCGTGTCGTGAGCGCCACCGTGATCTCGCCGGACCTGTTCGAGGCCGCGCGCCTCGGCGATCCCCAGGCGATCGCGTCTCTGCTCGAGACGGCGCAGCCGAACATCCGCCGCTATGCCCGCGCCACCTGTCGCAGCTCGGCGGATGCCGAGGATGCGACGCAGGAGGCGCTATGGATCCTGTTTCGCCATGTCGGCACGATCCGCTCGTGGCTGGCGTTTTCGGCCTGGCTGTTCAGTGTGGTCCGCCGCGAATGCCTGCGGCTCGCCCGCAAGGCAGGCCTCGCGTCGGCGATCGACGACGGAGAGGCGGAGGCGCTGCTGCTGTCGCGTCCTGAAGCCGATTTGCGGCTCGACGTCGCGGCGGCCTTCGAGGCACTGCCGCCGCACTACCGCGATGTCGCGCTGATGCGCGACGTCAAGGAAATGACCATCGAGGAAATCGCCGTCGCACTCGGTGTGACCCGGCAGGCCGTGAAGGCCCGCTTGCATCGCGCCCGCGCCCTGATGCGCGAATATCTGACGAGGTGAGCCATGGCCTGTTATCAAAGCCCTGACGATCTGAAATCCATCCCGGCCTTCGTGGCGCTCGCGCCGGTCGAGGCCAACGCGTTCCTTGCGTTCAACCACGCCGTCGAGCGCAAGGATGGATTGATCCCGCCAAAATATCGCGAGCTGATCTCGCTCGCCGTCGCGCTCACCACGCAGTGCGCCTATTGCGTCGACGTGCACACGGCGCAAGCGGCGAAAGCCGGTGTAACGCGCGAAGAAATCGCGGAAGCCGCGCTGATTGCGGCGGCGGTTCGCGCCGGCGGCACGCTCGGCCACGCGTTGCTGGCGCAGCGCCTGTTCGAGCGGCACCGGGGCGAGGAACTGCGATAGGGGAGCGGGCGGATGTCCGTCAGGGATCAGGAATTTGCCAAACTATCTCGGCCTTGACGGATTTCGCTCCGGCTGGGTCGCCGCCTGGATCGACGAGCGCGGCGATCACGGCTTCGATTATTCGCCGGGTCTCGCGCGGCTGCTCGCGCTGCCGCATGCGCGCGCGATGATCGACATGCCGATCGGATTGAAATGGAGCGGATACCGCATCTGTGATTTGCGCGCACGCGAGCTGGTCGGTCCCGCCGTGTTTCTCGGCGCACGCCGCGATCTCTGGACGTTCTCCGATATGGCGGCAGCCAATCGCCACTACTGGGAGTGCGAGGGCAAGGGCAGGGGCGTGTCGGCGCAGCTCTGGAACATCAGGGACAAGATCAGGGACGTCGACGAGATCATGACGCCGACGCGGCAGGCGACCATCGGCGAAGCGCATCCGGAATTGATTTTTTGGAATCTGGCTGGGCGGGCCCGGCTTGCAAAGAAGACATCGGCGGAGGGCCGCGAGCAGCGCATCGCACTCCTGGAGCAGCGCGGCTTCGCGCGTTTGCCGAAATGGCTGACTCAACGGCACGGCACCGGCATCGGCCGCGACGACCTCATCGACGCCTGTGGCTGCGCGATCGCGGCGCGCGACAGCACGCAGCGGTTCGGCGGTGAGGAGACCGACCCGCGGGGCTTGCGGATGGAGATCAATTATTGAGGCCGTCGGGGTGCGAGGGATCGGGAAAAAGCTGCAATTTATTTGAAGCTTGCAGGAACAGACGATGGCCGGCCCGCGTTCCTCGTGCGAACCGAACACGGAGAAGCTCGTCCGATGAGGGATGCCAGTCAATTCGCGACCGCGATGCTTGCGCTCGTGTTCACCGGAGCACTGCTCGTCACCGGCCAACTTTTCATCGAACAACGCGCACAGCGCGACGTGATGCACGCCACCAACCATTTGCTGCGGCCGTTGTGACCTGTGCGGGAAAATGATCTGACCACTCGACCTTGCGTCGTTCGTCCGCTTGCCTAAACTAGGCGGCATCTCATGAACGAAGCCGGGGTCCTGATGTCCGATCTGTCCGCCTTTCCCGTCACCGAGCGCTGGCCGGCCAAGCACCCGGAGCTGCTCCAGCTCTATTCGCTGCCGACGCCGAACGGCGTCAAGGTCTCGATCATGCTGGAAGAGATCGGGCTTCCCTACGAGGTCCATCTCGTCGATTTCGGCAAGGACGACCAGAAGACGCCGGAATTTCTCTCGCTCAATCCGAACGGCAAGATCCCGGCGATCCTCGATCCCAATGGTCCCGGCGGCAGGCCGCTGCCGCTGTTCGAATCCGGGGCGATCCTGCAATACCTCGCGGAGAAGACCGACAAGCTGCTGCCGCAGGATCCCGCGCGCCGCTACCAGACCCTCCAGTGGCTGCATTTCCAGATGGGTGGGATCGGGCCGATGTTCGGCCAGGTCGGCTTTTTCCACAAATTCGCCGGCAAGGACTTCGAGGACAAGCGGCCGCTCGAGCGCTACGTGGGCGAGGCCAAGCGGCTGCTCGGGGTGATGGAGATGCATCTTGCCGGCCGGCAATGGTTCATGGACGACGACTACACCATCGCCGACATCTCCGTGCTCGGCTGGGTGCGCAACCTCATCGGCTTCTACGGCGCCGGCGATCTCGTCGAGTTCAGCCAGTTCAAATCCCTCGCCGCCTGGCTCGAACGCGGGCTGGCGCGTCCGGCGGTCGAGCGCGGGCTGAACATTCCGAAGCGGCCGTAAGGTCGAAGCGGCTTGAGGCTAGAACAGCCGTCCGCCGTTTGGCACAGGCTTGCTTGGCTGCACCAGAACGACCTTGCCGTCGGCATCGGGGAAACCGAGGGTCAGCACCTCCGAGACAACAGGGCCGATCTGGCGCGGCGGGAAATTCACGACCGCAGCAACCTGTTGGCCCACCAGCGTTTCAAGCGGATGGTTCTCGGTGATCTGCGCAGAGCTCTTGCGCACGCCGATCGCGGGGCCGAAGTCGATCCACAGCCGCCAAGCCGGCTTGCGCGCCTCCGGGAACGGCTTTGCATCGACGATGGTGCCGACGCGGATATCGACCGCGAGAAAAGTGTCGAAGTCGATGGTCGGCGACGCAGTCGCGCCTGGATCGTGGGTGACGTGCATGGAGTGTCCATTCCAAGAGATGGCATCGTTCGCAATATTGTCGCGCGAACCGGAGTTGCGTACAACGCCTTGGGATCACGACACGACGGATGCGCGAGGAACGTTTTGCCCAACATCATCTACGGCATCAAGAACTGCGACACCATGAAGAAGGCACGCGCCTGGCTCGACACCCATGGTGTCGCCTACACGTTCCACGACTACAAGGCGACGGGGGTGGATAAGGACAAGCTCAAGCAGTGGAGCGACAAGGTCGGTTGGGAGACGCTGCTCAATCGCGCCGGAACGACCTTCAAGAAGCTGCCCGATGCCGACAAGGAAGGCCTTTCGGAGAAAAAGGCGCAGGCGTTGATGCTAGCGCAACCATCGATGATCAAGAGACCGGTGCTTGAAGTTGGCGGCAAGCTGCTGGTCGGCTTCAAGCCGGACGTCTATGCCAAGGAAGTCACGACCAAGTAAGTCACGACCAAGGAAGCCGCCGCCAAATCGCGCTGACCCGCTAGTTCAGCTCGATGATCTCGGTGGGAACACCGGAGCCCTGCTGGTCCGCGAACTCGACCAACTCGGCCGGCGCGATGCGGCCGGGGGTGCGGTGGAACAGGTCGCGGTCGATCACCGCGCGCAACCTCGGGCGCGGCAGCGCGTCATTTCCGCGCATCAGATTCTTGATCTCGAAGCCGCCGTCCTCGCAGAAGGTCTTGAGCGACGCGATGATGTGACAGACCTTGCCGTCAGTCTGGAACGGCAGCAGCAGGCGCTCATAGGCGACGATACGGCCGTAGATGTCATCGACGTCGGCAACGCTGTAGACAGGCAGCCCGCGCGCCACGCATTCATGATAGACCGGCATCACCAGGGGCGCGAGACGCGGTCCGATATAGTCGTCGAGCAGAGCGCCCTTGCCGGTGTGTCCATAGGCGCGCGAGATGCGCGTACCTTCGCTCTGGATGGTCAGACGCGGTGTCGGCGTCGAAATGTCCACCGTATAGTAGATCAGATCGGAGAGCTCTTCCTCGAGCCGCGCAGGCTGGTACTCCCAGATCGCCGGGGCCGTCTGCTCGCGCGCATAGAGCCGCAGCCACGTGTTCAGGAGATCACGCTGCCTGATCGACTTGACCACGGAAGGAGCGGCGCTTGCAAAATCCAAGACAATATTCCCGACGAATAGAAATTCCGGACGCATGAAACCCGCGCATGATCCTCGCCGCGGGAAAATTTTCCATGAAGGCTGGCGCATGGAACGAAAGACCGTTAACGACGGCTTGATGACCGGCGCTTTGCGAACCGGGAGGCCGGGCAGGCGCGACATCAAAACACGTCCGACTAAGGGAGCATAAGTCTCCCGGCCGGAGGCCTGACCTGCTCAGCTTTCCGCCTTGCCTAACCCCCGTCACCTCCGGCATATTCCGCGCCCGGAGGCGGCGTTCCGGATGGGCTTCAGGGAGTGGCTCCAAGGCCTCCGGAAAGCCGAAGCAACAAGGATAGCCACGCGCGTTGTGCGGGCAGGGGGAAAACTGTTTGGCCGATGAGTTCATTCTCGAAACGGAAGGCTTGACCAAGGAGTTCGCGGGCTTCTTCGCCGTCCGCGACGTTGCGCTCAAGGTTCGCCGTGGGAGCATTCACGCGTTGATCGGCCCGAACGGCGCCGGCAAGACGACGTGCTTCAATCTTTTGACCAAGTTCCTCAAACCGTCTGCCGGAAAAATCCTGTACAAGGGGCAGGACATTACCGCGATGGCGCCCGCCGACGTGGCGCGCCTGGGACTGGTTCGCTCGTTCCAGATTTCGGCGGTATTTCCCCATCTCACCGCGCTGGAAAACGTCCGCGTCGCGCTTCAGCGCCAGCACGGCAGCTCCTTCGATTTCTGGCGCTCCAAATCCGTGCTCAACCAGTTCAACGATCGCGCGCGCGAGCTGTTGAACGATGTCGGCCTCAGCGAGTTTTCCAATACGCCCGCGGTCGAGATGCCCTACGGGCGCAAGCGCGCACTGGAGATCGCAACCACGCTCGCGCTCGACCCCGAGATGATGCTGCTGGACGAGCCGATGGCCGGCATGGGCCACGAGGACATCGACAAGATCGCGGCGCTGATCAAGCGCATCTCCGCGAAATACACCATCCTGATGGTCGAGCATAATCTGAGCGTCGTGGCCAATCTCTCCGACATCATCACCGTGTTGACGCGCGGGCAGGTGCTCGCGCAGGGCCATTACAGCGAGCTCACCAAGGACGAACGCGTCAAGGAAGCCTATCTGGGAGCCGGTCATGGCTGAGACTGCAACGGCGGAAGCTCCCGCAAAGGCTGCGAGCGGCGGCAACCTCCTCCAGGTCCGCAACCTGGAAGCCTGGTATGGCGAGTCCCACATCCTGCACGGGATCAACTTCGACGTGAACGCGGGCGAGGTCGTCACCCTGCTCGGGCGCAACGGCGCGGGCAAGACCACCACGCTGAAGTCGATCATGGGCATCATCGGCAAGCGCACCGGCTCGGTGAAGTTCAACAACCAGGACATCATCCGTACGACCTCGGACAAGATCGCGCGGATGGGAATCGCGTTCTGCCCGGAAGAGCGGGGAATTTTCGCCAGCCTCGACGTGCGGGAGAACCTGCTGTTGCCGCCGGTGGTGCGTCCCGGCGGATTGCCGCTCGAGCAGATCTTCGATCTGTTTCCGAACCTGAAGGAACGGCTCAACAGCCAGGGGACCAAGCTCTCCGGCGGCGAGCAGCAGATGCTCGCGATCGCGCGCATCCTGCGCACCGGCGCGAATTTCCTGATGCTGGACGAGCCGACCGAGGGTCTCGCGCCCGTCATCATCCAGCAGATCGGCCACACCATTGCGCGGCTCAAGAAGGAGGGTTTTACGATCCTCCTGGTCGAGCAGAACTTCCGGTTCGCATCCACCGTCGCCGACCGCTATTACGTGGTCGAGCACGGCAAGATCATTGACGGATTTTCCAATGCGGAGCTTGCCGCCAACATGGACAAGCTCCACACCTATCTCGGTGTCTAGAACTGCCAACAAAAAGATTCGTAGGGAAGTAGCATGATGACAAAGTCGATTGCGTCGTTTCTGCTCGGCACGGCGCTGGCCGTGACCGCCGCCGGTGCAGCCTTCGCGCAGGACAAGACCGTCAAGATCGGCGCGCTGTCCGATCAGTCCGGGCTCTATGCCGATCTCGGCGGACCGGGCTCGACGCTCGCCGCGCAGATGGCCATTGAAGATTCCGGCCTGGCCGCGAAGGGCTGGAAGATCGACATCATCTCTGGTGATCACCAGAACAAGCCCGACATCGGCACCGCGATCGCGCGGCAATGGTTCGACGTCGACAAGGTTGACCTCATCGTCGACGTACCGAATTCCGGCGTGGCGCTCGCGGTCAACAACGTCGTCAAGGAAAAGAACGGCGTCTATATCAACTCGGGTGCTGCGACTTCGGACCTCACCAACGCGCAGTGCTCGCCCAACACGGTGCACTGGACCTACGACACCTACATGCTGGCCCACACCACCGGCCAGGCTCTGGTGAAGGCCGGTGGCGACACCTGGTTCTTCCTGACCGCCGACTACGCCTTCGGCGCGGCGCTGGAGCGCGACACCACCGCGGTCATCACCGCCAACGGCGGCAAGGTGGTCGGCGGCGTCAAGCACCCGCTGAACACGCCGGACTTCTCGTCCTTCCTGCTGCAGGCGCAGGCCTCCAAGGCCAAGATCATCGGCCTTGCCAATGCCGGCGGCGACACCACCAACACGATCAAGCAGGCGGCCGAGTTCGGCATCGTCAAGGGCGGCCAGAAGCTCGCGGCGCTGCTGCTGTTCCTCACCGACGTCAAGGCGATCGGGCTCGAGACCGCTCAGGGCCTCAACTTCACCGAGACCTTCTACTGGGACATGAACGACCAGACCCGGGCGTTCTCGAAGCGCTTCGCCGAGAAGATGAAGAACAATGCGCCGCCCACCATGGTGCAGGCCGGCGTCTATGCGGGCGTGCGTCACTATTTCAAGGCACTGGAAGCGCTCGGCGGCAACCCGCATGACGGCGCCAAGGTCGTCGAGAAGATGAAGTCGATGCCGACGGAAGACGATCTGTTCGGCAAGGGCGAGATCCAGCCCAACGGCCGCACCATCCACAATGCCTATCTGTTCGAGGTGAAGAAGCCCTCCGAGTCCAAGGGACCGTGGGACTTCTACAAGCTGGTCGGCACGGTGCCGGGCGACCAGGCCTTCACGCCGCTGTCCGAGAGCAAGTGCGCGCTGTTGAAGAAGTAAGCTAACCGCCCGCAGGCCATCAGGCCTGCGGGCGACTTTCAGGGAACGCCGAAGGGACCGGGTGCGGGATCGATGCAGGCTCTTTACGCTCAGCTACTGGTGGGACTGATCAACGGCTCGTTCTACGCGCTGCTCAGTCTCGGGCTTGCCGTGATCTTCGGCATGCTCAACATCATCAATTTCGCCCACGGTGCGCTCTACATGATGGGCGCGTTCGTCGCCTACTTCCTGCTGAACATCGGCGGCATCAACTACTGGTGGGCGTTGCTGCTTGCCCCGATCATCGTCGGCATCTTCGGCATGATCCTGGAACGGACCATGCTGCAATGGCTGACGGGGCTCGACCATCTCTACGGCCTGCTCCTGACCTTCGGCATTGCGCTGATCGTGCAGGGCGTGTTCCAGAACTATTTCGGCTCCTCTGGCATGCCTTACGCCATTCCGGACCAGCTCAAGGGCGGCATGAATCTCGGCTTCATGTTCCTGCCTATCTATCGCGGCTGGGTCGTCATCTTCTCGCTGATCGTGTGTATTGCGACCTGGTTCCTGATCGAGAAGACGCGGCTCGGCGCCTATTTGCGTGCCGCGACTGAAAACCCCACGTTGGTGCGCGCCTTCGGCGTCAACGTGCCGCGCATGATCACGCTGACCTATGGTTTGGGTGTCGGCCTGGCCGCGCTTGCCGGCGTGCTGTCGGCGCCGATCAACCAGGTGCGGCCGCTGATGGGCGCCGACCTCATCATCGTGGTGTTCGCGGTGGTCGTGATCGGCGGCATGGGATCGATCATGGGCTCCATCATCACCGGCTTTGCGCTCGGTGTGATCGAGGGCATGACCAAGTATTTCTACCCCGAGGCCTCCAACACCGTCGTGTTCGTGCTGATGGTGCTGGTGCTCTTGGTGAAGCCAACGGGATTGACGGGAAGGGCGGCCTGATATGACAGCCTTGACGGACGACACGCTGCCGGTAACCCCGCGCTCGATCCGCGATGAGATGATCGTGTTCGTGGTGATGGCGCTGCTGCTGGCTTCGGTGCCATTCACGGGGGTCTACCCGTTCTTCGTGATGCAGGCGCTGTGCTTCGCGCTGCTCGCCTGCGCCTTCAATCTCCTGATCGGCTACGGCGGTCTACTGTCCTTCGGCCATGCGATGTTCTTAGGGACGGCCGGCTATTGCAGCGCGCACGCGCTGAAGGTCTGGGCGCTGCCGCCCGAACTCGGCATCCTCGTCGGCGTCGCCGGTGCCTTCGTGCTCTCGCTCATCACGGGCTATATCTCGATCCGCCGCCAGGGCATCTATTTCTCGATGATCACGCTGGCGCTATCGCAGCTTTTGTACTTCATCTACCTCCAGGCGCCGTTCACCCATGGTGAAGACGGCATCCAGGGCATCCCGCAGGGACGCATGTTCGGCGTCTTCGATCTGACCAAGCCGACCGTGCTCTACTACGTGGTTCTGGTCGGCTTCCTCGCCGGCTTCCTGCTGATCTTCCGCATCATCAACTCACCGTTCGGCGAAGTCCTCAAGGCGATCCGCGAGAACGAGCCGCGCGCGATCTCGCTGGGTTACCGCACCGATCAGTACAAATTCCTGGCTTTCGTCCTCTCGGGCACGCTGGCCGGCTTTGCCGGTGCGCTGAAAGTCTTCGTGGCGCAGAATGCCTCGCTCACCGACGTGCACTGGTCGATGTCGGGCGAAGTCGTGCTGATGACGCTGGTCGGCGGACTCGGAACCGTGTTCGGTCCCGTGGTTGGTGCCTTCGTGATCATCGCCATGCAGCAATATTTGGCGGGGTTCGGCCAGTGGGTGACCGTGATCCAGGGCTCGATCTTCGTGATCTGCGTGCTCACCTTCCGCCGTGGCGTCATCGGCGAAATCGCGCATTACTTCCGGCGATCGCTGTAAGTCATTGATATAATGGAAGATGGGTTGATGCGCGAAAGCGGTGGATGATCCGGCTCCACGGGCGTGAGGTGGCACGCGCGTGGATCGAAAATGGTCTATGACAGTTTCATGACGGCCCGCCTGGGCCGGGCCATCATCCAACCGGTAGTTTCTCTCCCATGATGCGATTGTTTCGCGCTTTCCTGCCCAAGGAAGAACGGTTCTTCGACCTGTTCGACCGCCACGCCCAGACCGTGATCCAGGGCTCGATCGCGCTCCAGAGCATGCTCAACGGGGGCGAGGAGACGCCGGTCTATTGCCAGCGCGTCAACCAGTTTGAGAACGATGCGGACAACATCACTCGTGAGGTGCTGACGGCGGTGCGCCGTACCTTCATCACCCCGTTCGACCGCGGCGACATCAAGAACCTGATCACCTCGATGGACGACGCCATCGACCAGATGCAACAGACCGCCAAGGCCGTGATGCTGTTCGAGGTCCGCAGCTTCGAACCGCCGATGCGGGAGATCGGCGGGCTTTTGATCGAATGCGCCAATCTGGTCGGCCGTGCGCTGCCGCTGATGCAGAAGATCGGTCAGAACGTGGCCATGCTGACTGCGATCACGGAAGAACTGGGCAAGCTGGAAGGCCGTGTCGACGATCTCCATGATATCGGGCTGAAGGAACTGTTCCTCAAGCATCGCGACGGCAACGCGATGGATTTCATCGTCGGCGCGGAGATCTACGACCATCTCGAGAAAGTCGCCGACCGTTTCGACGACGTCGCGAACGAGATCAACAGCATCGTCATCGAGCAAGTTTAGGGCAGGGGCCACGCCGTGGATGTTGCGTTGGGTCTTCCCGTCCTGGTCGGATTGATCGCCGTCGCGCTGCTGTTCGACTTCCTGAACGGCCTGCACGACGCCGCCAATTCGATTGCGACCATCGTCTCGACCCGCGTGCTGCGGCCGCAATACGCGGTGTTCTGGGCCGCGTTCTTCAATTTCGTCGCCTTCATGGTGTTCGGGCTGCACGTCGCGCAGACCATCGGCACCGGCATCATCGATCCCGCGATCGTGGATGCTCAGGTGATTTTCGCTGCGCTCGTCGGCGCCATCGTCTGGAACTTGGTGACATGGGCACTCGGGATCCCATCGTCCTCGTCTCACGCATTGATCGGCGGCTTGTTTGGTGCAGGCGTAGCCAAAGCCGGCCTTTCGGCGGCGGTCTGGAGCGGATTGTCCAAGACGGTGATCGCCATCGTGCTGTCTCCGCTCGTCGGCTTCCTGCTCGCGATGATGCTGGTTGCGATCGTCTCCTGGGCATCGGTGCGCTCCACGCCCTTTGCCGTGGATCGCGCCTTCCGCATCCTGCAATTCGCCTCCGCCTCGCTCTATTCGCTCGGCCATGGCGGCAACGATGCGCAGAAGACCATGGGCATCATCGCCGTGCTGCTCTATTCGCAGGGCCAGCTCGGCGGCGAATTCTTCGTCCCCTTCTGGGTGGTGCTCTCGTGCCAGGCCGCGATGGCGATGGGGACGCTGATGGGCGGCTGGCGCATCGTTCGGACCATGGGCCTGCGCATCACCAAGCTGACCCCGATGCAGGGCTTTTGCGCCGAGACCGGCGGTGCCGCGACCCTGTTCATGGCGACCTTCCTCGGCGTTCCCGTCTCGACCACCCACACCATCACCGGCGCCATCGTCGGCGTCGGCGCCGCCCGCCGCCTCTCGGCGGTGCGCTGGAACGTCGCCAGCTCGATCGTCTATGCCTGGGTGATCACGATGCCGGCCTCGGCCATCGTCGCCGCGCTGAGCTGGTGGGCGGTCAAGATCTTCCTCAGGTAACCAGCTTCAGTCCGACGATCCCGGCGACGATCAGCCCGATGCTGGCGAGGCGGAACGCGGTGGCCGGCTCGCCGAACAGGATGATGCCGAGTGTCGCGGTACCGACCGCGCCGATGCCGGTCCAGACTGCATAAGCGGTTCCAATCGGGAGCGATTTGAGGGCGAGCCCGAGCAGGATGATGCTGCCGGCCATGGCGCCAAGCGTGAGGACCGACGGAACGAGCTTGGTGAATCCCTCGGTGTATTTGAGGCCGATCGCCCAGGAGACCTCAAGCAGACCGGCGACGAACAGGATGCTCCAGGCCATGGCGACCCTCCATTCAAGGCAGGGTCGTCCCCGCGACTGGCGTGCTGATGGGAAGGGAGGGCCGTCCCTCCCAACCTGATCCCAAGCCGGATATGGGGCTGGCCGGAAGGCTCTGCAATCACCAAATGAGGCTTGATCAGGCTCATTTTCCCTGCCAAACGCTGCCGCAATGTCCGACGTCGCCATCACAGCCGAATCGACGGCCCGTTCCTCGCTTGCCGCTGAAGTGTCGCGGCGGCGGACCTTTGCCATCATCTCGCATCCGGACGCCGGCAAGACCACGCTGACCGAAAAGCTGCTGCTGTTCGGTGGCGCCATCAATCTGGCCGGCCAGGTGAAGGCCAAGGGCGAGCGGCGCAACACGCGTTCGGACTGGATGAAGATCGAGCGCGAGCGCGGCATCTCGGTCGTGACCTCGGTCATGACCTTCGAGTTCGAGGGCCTCGTTTTCAACCTGCTGGACACGCCGGGCCACGAGGACTTTTCGGAAGACACCTACCGCACGCTCACGGCGGTCGATTCCGCCGTCATGGTGATCGACGCCGCCAAGGGCATCGAGGCGCGCACTCGAAAGCTGTTCGAGGTGTGTCGTCTTCGCGACATCCCGATCATCACCTTCATCAACAAGATGGACCGCGAGAGCCGCGACGTCTTCGAGTTGCTCGACGAGATCGAGAAGACGCTGGCGCTCGATACCACGCCAATGACCTGGCCTGTCGGCCGCGGCCGCGAGTTCCTCGGCACCTATGACGTCGTCAATGGCGGCGTGCGCCTGCTCGAAGGCGGCGGCGCCAAGACCGGCGCGGCGCAGCAGATCGAGATCGCCGAGCTCGCCAAGCTCAACGCCAATCTCGACGTGTCGGCGGTCAAGGACGAGCTCGAGCTCGTCACCGCGGCTTCAAAACCGTTCGAACTCGAAGCGTTTCGCGAGGGTCATCTGACGCCGGTTTATTTCGGCAGCGCGCTTCGCAATTTCGGCGTCGGCGACCTGCTGCAAGGACTCGGCAAGTTCGCGCCGGAGCCGCGCGCGCAGGAGAGCGACCAGCGTAAGGTCGAAGCCACCGACCCGCGCATGAGCGCCTTCGTGTTCAAGATCCAGGCCAACATGGATCCCAACCACCGCGACCGCATCGCCTTTGCGCGGCTGTGCTCCGGCAAGCTGAGTCGCGGCATGAAGGCGAAGCTCGTGCGCACCGGCAAGAGCATGCCGCTGTCCAGCCCGCAATTCTTCTTCGCGCAGGATCGTTCGGTTGCGGACGAAGCCTATGCCGGCGACGTCGTCGGCATTCCCAATCACGGTACGCTGCGGATCGGCGATACGCTGACCGACGGTGAGGATTTCAACTTCGTCGGCGTGCCGAGCTTCGCGCCGGAAATCGTCCGCCGCGTGCGTCTCACCGATGCGATGAAAGCGAAGAAGCTGAAGGAAGCGCTTCAGCAAATGTCGGAAGAGGGCGTCGTGCAGGTGTTCCGCCCGCGCGACGGCGCGCCCGCGCTGGTTGGCGTCGTCGGCGCACTCCAGCTCGACGTGCTCAAGGCACGGCTGGATGCGGAATATTCCCTGCCGGTCGAATTCGAGGTCAGTGAGTTCCAGCTCGCGCGCTGGGTTTCTTCGGACGACCGCAAGAAGCTCGACACCTTCATCGCGGCCAACACCTCCAGCATCGCCGACGATGTCGACGGCGATCCCGTCTATCTGGCGCGAAACGAGTTCTATCTCGGCTACACCAGGGAACGTGCCGAGGGCATCGAGTTCACCAACGTCAAGGACGTCAAGAAAAAGGGGTAGGGTGTGGCTTCGCCCGCGCTGTAGCTACTCCCCCTCCGCTGTCATGCCCCGCGAAGGCGGGGCATCCAGTACGCCGCAGCCTCTCGCCTCAATCACAAACGTCTCGGAGTACTGGGTCGTCCGGTCAAGCCGGACGACGACACCGTCCTTGGACGCGCGCATGTGAACAGCCGCAGGCTTGACGTTGCCGACGGCAATGCCACGTTCACCCATGTGGCCTTGCGAGTTCGCTTCATGTGGCGCGGCATCCTTGTTTTCCTCCTGCTGGCGATCTCGACGATCGCCGCCGACGCTCGGCCGCGGCAAATCAACCCAATTCCGTTTTCGCACGAACCGTGCAGCGTTCTCGACGGCAGGCCCTGCACGCCGTCCTATTGCAGCCCGCTCGAGCCTGGTCCCTGTATTCCCGAGATCGACTATCCCTACGGCCAGAACCTCCAGCTCACGATCCAAAGCGTGCCAGCGGAGGCCGATCGTGCCAAATACCAAAAGCCGGATCACGATCTCGATACGATCGGCGATCTCTTCGCCGAACTGCGCACCTGCTGGTCGCCACCATCGGACAATGCGCGCGCGGGCATGCAGATCGCCGTGCGTTTCAGCTTCAACAAGTCGGGCGGCCTGATCGGCCCACCGCGCCTGACCTTTGCGACCGCGGGCGTGCCCGCCGAGACGAAAACGACCTATCTCAATGCAATCAATTCATCGTTGAACGCCTGCCTGCCGCTGAAATTCACCGGCGGTCTTGGCGGTGCCCTCGCCGGGCGGCCGATCGCGATCCGGTATGTCGACAATCGCGAGATCGGCAAGTAGCGCATCAGTTGCGACCGGCGGCCAATCGATGATACGCCATGGGCTGGGCGCTGGTTGAGGGGAGAATCTCGTGGGTCTGCTGGTTATGATCCTGGGGCTTGCGCTGTTTTTCACGGCGCATGTGTTCACGACGAAACGCGAGGCGCGCGCGCAGGCCATCGCGAGACTGGGCGAGGGGACCTACAAAATCCTCTATTCGCTTGCCTCGCTCGCGGGGCTCGCGTTGATCATCTGGGGCTTTGCCCACTACCGCGCGACCGGCTGGATCGACGTGTGGTATCCGCCGAAGGCGCTGAAGCACATCACGCTCGCGCTGATGCTGCCCGCGGTCATCCTGGTGGTTGCGTCCTATCTGCGCGGCCGCATCTATGCGACGCTGAAGCATCCGATGCTGGCCGGCATCAAGCTGTGGGCGGCGGCGCATCTTCTGGCCAATGGCGACCTCGGCTCCATCATCCTGTTCGGCTCCTTCCTCGGCTGGGCGGTGTATGACCGCATCACGCTGAAGCGTCGCACCGATGGTGGCGGTCCGCCGATTCCGGTGGGCGGCGTCACCAACGACCTGATCGCGATCGCGGTCGGAATCGTCGCTTATCTGGCGCTGGCGTTTGCGTTCCATCCGGTCGTGATCGGCGTTCCCGTCATGGGCGGCTAGCTGATCAGCACAAGACAGCACCGCATGCCCATGTGCGGAAGGTGACAAGGTAACAAGAGCAACAAGCCAAGGTCATTCCGATGGACTGGTCGCATTCTCAGATCCCGCTGATGCGGTTCGAGGCGCGTTTCGGCGATCGGGTCGTGCCGGCATTTTGCGATCGGCCGTCGAGCCTGTGGGCGATGATCGCGGACGCCTGCGCCCGCAATCCCGACGGGGAAGCGCTGATCTCAGGCCATGTCCGGCTGAGCTGGCGGCAGGCCGCGGAGCAGGCTGCGCGGATCGCGGCGGGATTTCGCACGCTCGGATTGCAGCGCGGCGATCGCGTCGCAATCCTGCTCGGCAACCGCGTCGAATTCCCGCTGCTTCTATTTGCTGCCGCGCATGAGGGGCTCGTCACGGTGCTGCTCAGCACGCGCCAGCAGAAACCGGAAATCGCCTATGTGCTCGCCGACTGCGGCGCCAAAATCCTGATCCACGAGGCGGCACTCGCGGAGCGGCTACCGGAAGCACTAGACGTGCCCGATGTGATGCACCGTATCGCCGTCGACGACGATCCGGCTCTGTCGGATTTCGCGGTGCTCGTCGACAACGCGCCGGCCCCGGCGCCGGTCGAGACGAGCGAAGAGGACACCGCGATGATCCTCTACACCTCCGGCACGACAGGCAAGCCGAAGGGCGCGATGCTGGCCCATTGCAACATCGTCCATTCCTCGATGATCTTCGTGTCCTGCCTGCAATTGACGGCGGCCGACCGTTCGATCGCGGCGGTGCCGCTCGGCCACGTCACCGGCGTCGTCGCCAACATCACGACGATGGTCTGCTGCGGCGGCGCGCTGATCATCATGCCGGAGTTCAAGGCCGCCGAATATCTCAAGCTCGCCGCGCGCGAGCGCGTCACCTACACGGTGATGGTGCCGGCGATGTACAATCTCTGCCTGCTCCAGCCCGATTTCGAGCGCTATGATCTGTCGAGCTGGCGCATCGGCGGCTTTGGCGGCGCACCGATGCCGGTTGCCACCATCGAGAAGCTCAAGGCCATCATTCCGGGCCTCGAGCTGGCGAATTGCTATGGCGCGACCGAAACAACGTCGCCGTCCACGATCATGCCGGGCAGCTTGACGGCAAGCCATATCGACAGCGTCGGCCTGCCGTGTCCCGGTGCACGCATCCTGGCAATGGACGCGGACGGGCGTGAGCTGCCATCTGGGGAAATCGGCGAGCTCTGGATCCAGAGTGCCTCCGTCATCAAGGGCTACTGGAACAATTCAAAAGCCACGGCCGAAAGTTTCACCAGCGGGTTCTGGCATTCCGGCGATCTCGGCTCGGTCGACGCGGAGGGATTTGTCCGGGTGTTCGACCGGCAGAAGGACATGATCAATCGCGGCGGCCTCAAGATCTATTCGGCCGAGGTCGAATCCGTGCTGGCCGGCCACCCGGCCGTGGTCGAGAGCGCGATCGTCGCCAAGACGTGCCCGGTGCTGGGCGAACGCGTTCACGCCGTGGTGGTGGCGCGCGCACCGGTGGACAGCGAGGCTTTGCGTGCCTGGTGCGCGGAGCGGCTGTCCGACTACAAGGTCCCGGAAACCATGGTGATCACCGCGGAGCCCTTGCCGCGCAACGCCAACGGCAAGGTGCTGAAGCGGCAGCTGCGGGAGCTGTTGGGAAACTGACCCGGGGAGGTGGTCTCGCCGGGCTGTCTCGGGTGGTTAACGCCTTGATCGGGCTCGCTTTGCCTTGCCACCGCCATATCGTTAGGGTACCCCGCCGCCACGTGGGGGACGGGATTCCTGACGCGAACGCTTTGGCGCGCGCACCCGGACGGGCATGGGATTAGCATAAGTGTCTGAATTATTTGACGAAGTCGACGAGGAAGTACGTCGCGAACAGCTCAAGAAGCTGTGGGACAAGTATTCGATTTTGTTCATCGCCCTGATGGTGCTGATCGTCGCCGCCGTGGGTGGGTGGCGCGCTTACCAGTATGTGGAGGCCAAGAAGGCTGCCGAGGCCGGTGCTGCCTTCGAGAAGGCTGCCGAGCTGTCCGAGCAGGACAAGCATGCGGAGGCCGAGGCGGCCTTCACCGAGCTCGCAGCCAAGGCTCCATCAGGCTATCGCACCCTGGCGCGGCTGCGTGCTGCGGCCGAGGCGGCGGCCCGCGATCCCAAGGCAGGCGCCAAGCTGTATGACGACATCGCCGCCGACCGCAGCGTAGGCGGCGAGTGGCAGGATCTGGCAAAGATCCGCGCCGCTGGTCTCTTGCTCGACAGCGCCGGCTATGCCGACATGCAGCAGCGGCTGGAAGCCTCCACGGCGCCCAAATCGACCTTCCGTCATACCGCCCGCGAGATGCTGGCGCTGTCGGCCTGGCGCAATAACGACATGACCGCGGCCCGCAAATGGCTCGACGCGATTGCCGAGGACGGCGAAACGCCGCCGGGCCTGCGCTCGCGCGCCGAGGCGCTGCAGGCCTTGCTGCCGCCCGTAGCGAAGAGCTGAGCCGAGAGCTGAGACGAGATACCAATATGCGCCGTACGCCACGCTTGATCGCAGCCGCCGTCCTGATCGCCTTCACGGGCGTGCTGGGCGGTTGCTCCAGCTTCGATCCGAGCGACATGCTCGACTTCCTCGATACGAAGAAGAAGCTGCCGGGCGACCGCAAGCCGGTGTTCCCGGAAGGCGTGCCGGGCCTCGAGCAGGGCGTTCCGAAGGATATGTACAAGGGCGCGCAGCAACAGCCCGATCCGAACGGACCCGCCGTCGCGGCTCTGCCCACCGAGCCTCCGCCCGAGCCGGCCAAGCCGGCGAAGGGGGCCAAGGCGAAAAAGACCAGGCAGCCGGCCAGCGCGGCCGTTGCGCCGGCTGAGGCGCCCGCCGGCGAAGTCGATGGCGAGGCCCAGCCCGAGGCCGCGCCGCCCGCAGCCACGCCGCCACCCAGGCAGAAGATCGTGCGCAAGCGCACCACCGCGCCGCCGCCCGATCAGCCCGTCCAGCAGGCGCAACCGACCCAGACCACCCAGCAGCAATCGCAGGGCGCCTTCCCGGCACCGATGCCGAGCGGCAGCTTCTCGCGCTAGAGCATGATCCGGAAAAGTGTGAAGCGGTTTTCCGAAAAGATCATGCTCAAACAATTGTCTTCATTTCATTGACAGGCGCGGCTCCGGCAGCGCACGAATGACCCATGTCCTTTAAGATTACCATTATCGGCCGGCCCAATGTCGGCAAGTCGACGCTGTTCAACCGCCTGGTCGGGCAGAAGCTCGCGCTTGTCGATGACCTGCCCGGTGTCACCCGCGACCGCCGCGAGGGCGAGGCCAGGCTAGGCGATCTCGACTTCACGATCATCGACACTGCCGGCCTCGATGAGGGCGCCAAGGGCTCGCTGACCGCTCGCATGCAGGAGCAGACGGAGGCCGCGATCGCACAGGCCGACGCGCTGTTCTTCGTGATCGATGCCCGCATGGGCCTCACGCCCAACGATCGCGCCTTCGCCGATTTCGCCCGCAAGGCCAACAAGCCGGTGCTGCTGGTCGCCAACAAGAGCGAAGGCAAGCATGGCGATGCCGGCGCGATGGAGGCTTTCGCACTCGGCCTCGGCGATCCCATCCAGATCTCGGCCGAGCACGGCGAGGGCATGGGCGAGCTCTATGACGCTCTGCGCCCATTGATGCCGGAGCCGGTGGAGGAGGACGAGTTCGAAGACGACGAGCCGCTGACGGAGGAAGAGGCCGCCACGCGTCCGATCCGGGTTGCGATTGTCGGCCGACCCAACGCCGGCAAGTCGACGATGATCAATCATCTGCTCGGCGAGGAGCGCCTGCTGACGAGCCCCGAGGCCGGCACCACGCGCGATTCCATCGCGGTCGAGATCAACTGGAAGGGCCGCGAGTTTCGCGTGTTCGACACCGCAGGTCTGCGCCGGCGCTCGCGGATCGAGGAGAAGCTCGAGAAGCTCTCGGTCGCCGACGCACTGCGCGCCGTGCGCTTTGCCGAAGTCGTCGTGATGATGATGGATGCGCAGAACCGTTTCGAGGAGCAGGATCTCCGCATCGCCGACCTGATCGAGCGCGAGGGTCGCGCCGTCGTGCTCGCCGTCAACAAATGGGACCTGATGGAGAGCAAGGGTGGCGGCGCGATCTCGAACCTGCGCCGCGATGCCGATCATCTGCTGCCGCAGATCAAGGGCGTGCCGATCGTCGCCGTCTCCGGCTTGATGGGCGAGGGCATCGATCGATTGATGCAGGCGATCCAGGATGCCTATGCGCTTTGGAACAGGCGCGTGTCGACCGCGGCGCTGAATCGCTGGTTCGAGGAGGCGGTCCAGGCCAATCCGCCGCCGGCCGTGTCCGGCCGCAGGCTCAAGCTGAACTACATCACCCAGACCAAGGCCCGCCCGCCAAGCTTCGTGCTGTTCTGCTCGCGTGCGGACGCGGTGCCGCAGTCGTATCTGCGATATCTCACCAATTCGCTGCGTGAGGCCTTCGAGCTGCCGGGCACACCGGTGCGCATCACCCTGCGCGAAAAGGCCAATCCGTTCGCCCACAAGCGCAAGCGGCCGTCGTGAGTAACGAGGCCGGCGAGGCGATGGCGCAGGGCGCTGCGCCAGTCCGGCGCGGCGCGGTCGCCTTCATCTTCGTCACCATCCTGCTCGACATGCTCGCGCTCGGCGTGATCATGCCGATCCTGCCAAAACTGATCGAGAGCTTCGTCGACAACGACACGGCGCATGCGGCCCGCATCTTCGGCCTGTTCGGGACGGCCTGGGCGCTGATGCAGTTCGTGTTTTCGCCGGTGCTCGGCGCGCTGTCGGATCGGTTCGGGCGGCGGCCCGTTGTGCTGCTGTCGAATTTCGGGCTCGCGGCCGATTATGTGCTGATGGCGCTGGCGCCGTCGCTGGTCTGGCTGTTCGTCGGCCGCGTCATCTCGGGCATCACCTCGGCCAGCATCTCGACTGCCTTTGCCTATATTGCCGACATCACGCCGCCGGAGCGGCGCGCGGCGGTGTTCGGCCGGATCGGCGCTGCCTTCGGCGCCGGCTTCGTGCTGGGCCCGGCGCTGGGCGGTCTGCTCGGCGATATCGATCCGCGCCTGCCGTTCTGGGCCTCGGCGGCCCTAAGCTTGGCCAATGCGCTCTATGGGCTCTTTGTCCTGCCGGAATCGCTGGCGCCGGACAAGCGCGCGCCGTTCCGCTGGAGGAGCGCCAATCCGCTCGGAGCGCTCCGCCTGCTGCGTTCCAACGCGGTGCTCGCTGCGCTGTCTGTTGTTAACTTCATCGCGCAGGTCGCGCATGTCGTGCTTCCCTCGACCTTCGTGCTCTATGCCACCTATCGCTACGGCTGGGATTCGAAAACGGTGGGGTTGACGCTGGCGATGGTCGGCATCTGCGCCATGGTGGTGCAGGGGCTCGCGATCGGGCCGATCGTGCGCGTGCTCGGCGAGCGAAACGCCTTGTTGATGGGCTTGTGCTGTGGCGCGATCGGCTTCGTGATCTTCGGCGCGGCCCCGACCGGGCCGCTGTTCTGGATCGGCATTCCCGTGATGTCGCTGTGGGGCATTTCGGGCGCCGCCATGCAATCGCTGATGACGCGGCTGGTCGCGCCCGATCAGCAGGGCCAGTTGCAGGGCGCGACCGCGAGCGTGCAGAGCGTGTCGCAGCTCGTCGGCCCGTTCCTGTTCACGCTGACGTTTTCATATTTCATCGGCGCCAGCGCGCCGTGGCAGCTGCCCGGCGCGCCGTTCCTGCTCGCGGCGGTGCTGATGGTGGCGTGCGTGGCGATCGCGGTGCGGGCGCTGGGCGCGGCGAAGAGCGCCTGACGTGTCCGTCGTGGCCGGGCTTGTCCCCGGCGATCCACGTCCTTTGTCCGGGCTCAAAACGTGGATGCCCGGGACAAGCCCGGGCATGACGTCGTTGGGAACTTGCCTGAGCGCTACGCCCTTACTTCTTCACCAGCGGGCACTCGCTGTCCTTGAGCGGCTTGGCCGCGTCTTCCGCCGCGATCGTGGCGATCTGCTTGTAGTAGTCCCACGGTCCCTTCGATTCTTCGGGCTTCTTCACCTCGAACAGATAGGCCGGGATGAGACGACGCCCGTCCGCGCGCAGCGGACCCTTGCCGAACAGCGGATCGTCGGTCGGAAGCTCCTTCATCTTGGCGACGACCTTGGCACCGTCATGCGGGTTGCCGCCGAGCGCGTCCATCGCCTTGAGATAATGCAGCACCATCGCGTAATTGCCGGCCTGCGTCATGGAGGGCATCGCATTCTTGTTGGCCAGCGCCGAGAAGCGCTTCGACCAGGCGCGGGTCTGGTCGTTCATGTCCCAGTAGAAGGATTCCGTGAAGGTCAGGCCCTGGGCGGTCTTCAGACCCAGCGAATGCACGTCATTGATGAACAGCAGCAGCGCCGCGAGCTTCTGCCCGCCCTGTACAATGCCGAACTCGGCGGCCTGCTTGATCGCGTTGGTGGTGTCGCCGCCGGCGTTGGCGAGACCGACGATCTTCGCTTTCGACGACTGGGCCTGCAGCAGGAAGGAGGAGAAGTCGGCCGTGTTGAGCGGATGCTTGACGCCTCCGAGCACCTTGCCGCCGTTGGCGGTGACGACGGCGCTGGTATCGCGCTCCAACGCATGCCCGAACGCGTAGTCGGCGGTGAGGAAGAACCAGCTGTCGCCGCCGGCCTTGGTCAACGCCTTGCCGGTACCGTTGGCGAGCATGTAGGTGTCGTAGGTATAGGAGATCGTGTTCGGTGTGCAGGCCTTACCCGTGAGGTCCGCGGTGGCGGCGCCCGAATTGAGCAGGACCGCATTCTTCTCCTTGACGAGGTTGCTCACCGCGAGCGCCACGCCGGAGCTCGGCGTGTCCGCGATCGCATCGACCTTGTCGTTGTCGATCCACTGCCGGGCAATGTTGACGCCGACGTCCGGCTTGTTCTGATGGTCGCCGCTGATGACGTCGATCTTCCAGCCCTTCTTGAGCAGGCCGGAATCCTCGACCGCCATCTTGATCGCGACCACGGAGTTCGGGCCGCCGATGTCGGCGTAGAGGCTGGACATGTCGTTGAGCACGCCGATCTTGACGGTCTTGTCCTGGGCGAAGGCGGATGTGGCAAAACCGAAGGCGGCACAGGCCAGAAGGGCCGCAGAGCGGCGCGCGAACGTCGTCGTCATAAAAGATTTCCTCCATTGTCAAACATGCGGACGGCTCTCTTGAACGGAGCCTTGTTCCGGCTGATGGCTCTACCGTGTCCCACGGCCGGCGGCAATGCGCCTAAAGCCGGATGACGCTGCGTCGCAGCGTCATCCCTCCGTTAACTTTTGGGCAAAATGCGTCGAGACGCTATTTCAGCGCGTCCGATGTCAGCTTGAATTTCTGGATGCGCTTTCCGGTGTCGACCTCGGCGGTATAGACGTTACCATTGGCGTCGATCGCCATGGCATGCACCCAGTGGAATTGTCCGGCGTTGCGGCCGCTGTGCCCAAAGCTTCCGACCACGCTGCCGTCGTCTCGCCTGATGACCCTGATCTCGTTGTTCTCGCCGTCAGCGCTGAGCAGCCAGGTCTGCTTCGGATCGGGCCAGATCGCGATGTCCCACACGGCGCCGTTGCCGAGCGTGTTCTTCTCGAAGAAGAACTCCTTCACGAAGGTGCCGTCCGTCTTGAAGACCTGGATGCGGTTGTTGATGCGGTCGCAGACGTAGACGAGCCCGTCATTGGCGAGCTTCACGCAATGGACGGGATTGCCGAACTGCTGGGACACCGGCGCCTTGGGATCATACGCCGCCTGCTTGGCGTCGTCGGGCTTGTTGCCGTAGGCGCCCCAGTGCCGCTTGTAGGCGAGCGTGGTCGCGTCGAACACGATGACGCGGCGGTTGCCATAGCCGTCGGCGACGTAGATTTCGTTGGCGGCCTTGTCGATCGCGGTCTCGGCGGGCTTGCCGAGCTGCGCCGTGTCGTTGCTGCCGAGGCTCGGCGCGATCTTGCCGATCTGGGCGACGAACTTGCCGTCGAGCGTGAATTTCAGGATCGCGTTGTCGTTGTCGGCATTGCCGCCGACCCAGACGAAGCCGCGCTCGTCGACCTCGATGCCGTGCTCGCGGCCGACCCATTCATAGCCTTCGCCCGCGCCGCCCCACGATCGCAGCAGATTGCCGTCGCTGTCGAATTCGAGCACGGGCGGTGCCGAGACGCAGCATTTCGAACGCGGCGGGGTGAGGCTCGCGCCTTTCTCGTCGTCGGTGAGCGAGCGCGGCCGATGGATCACCCAGATGTGGCCCTGCCAGTCGACGGTGATGCCGCCGACCTGGCCGAGGATCCAGTTGTTCGGCAACGGCTTTGGCCAGGACGCATCGACCGCGAAGGTCGGGACATCGCCGGCGGTCGCCGTGCCCGGAAGCGCAAACGCGACGGCCGCGATCAGGACAGAGAGGACGCGAGAGACATTTGCGAGCGCATGCGTAGAGCCTGCGCGATTCCGCCATGGCGCCATGGCAACCTCCCTTTTTTGGCCTGCAGCTTGCTGCCGCTTGAGCGCGGGCAGTCAATCGCGGGGAGGCCGTCGAGTCAATCAGGCCGGCGAGCGGAAGCTCATCAGGCTGCGGGTCTTGTAGTCGTAGAACTTGCCGGTCTCGGTCCAATCGGGTGCGCACATCGGCACGATGAATTCGGCAACCTGCTCGGCTGTATCGAGCGTCGCCGGATCCTCACCCGGCATCAGCGTGGCGCGCATGCGGGTGCGGACGGGGCCGGGATTGAACAAATTGACGCGCAGCTTGGTGTTCGCGGTCTCCTGCGCCCAGGCGCGCGCCAGCGTCTCCAGCGCCGCCTTGGAGGCGGCGTAGGGGCTGACATAGGCGGTCGCCTTGTTGGCCGCGCCGGAAGTGACGAACACAGCGCGGCCGGCGTCGGACTGCTTCAGCAGCGGCTCCATGCAGCGGATCAGCTGGAAGTTCGCGGAGACGTTGACCGCCATCACGTCGGTGAAGGCCTTCAGCTCGATATGGCCGATCGGCGAGGAGGGGCCGAGCACGCCGGCATTGCCGACCAGGATGTCGAGCTTGCCGTAGCGTTCGTGCAGGCCGGCGCCGAGCCGCGCGATGCCGTCGGAATCGGTGAGGTTGAGCGGCACCAGCGTGGCGGTGCCGCCGTCCTTGCGGATCTCGTCGTCGAGCTCTTCCAGCCCGCCCTGCGTGCGCGCCACGGCGACGATATGCGCGCCGGCCTTGGCCAGCGCCTTGGCGGTGGCGAAGCCGATGCCACGCGAGGCGCCGGTGACGAGAGCGATGCGGTTGGCGAGGGGATTTGTCATTGAAAGGTTCTATCCAGCGTCGTCCTGGCGAAAGCCAGGATCCATACGCCGTGACGTTTATGGCTAGGGAAGATGATTGTCACACCTTCTTCGAACCAGAGAGGACTGTGGTAATGGGTCCTGGCCCCCGTGCGCAATTGCGCACTAGGCCAGGGAGACGGCCTCAGCTCGCCTCCGCCAGCAGCGACAATTGCCGCGGCTGCTGCTCGGTCTGGGTCTGGTCGGTGAGGTGGGTCGGATAGGCCCCGGTGAAGCAATGATCCGAGAATTTCGGATTGGCGGGGTCGCGGCCCGGCTCGCCCATGGCGCGGTACATGCCGTCGATCGACAGGAAGGCGAGCGAGTCGGCGCCGATGATCTCGCGCATCTCTTCGAGCGAATGCGTCGCCGCAAGAAGACCACCGCGGTCCGGCAGGTCGATGCCGTAATAGTCGGGATAGAGGATCGGCGGCGAGGCGAGGCGGAAGTGCACTTCCTTGGCGCCGGCATCGCGCATCATGCGCACGATCTTCTTCGAGGTGGTTCCGCGCACCAGTGAATCGTCGATCAGGATGATGCGCTTGCCTTCGATCGCGGCGCGGTTGGCCGAATGCTTCATGCGGACGCCGGATTCGCGGATCGCCTGCGTCGGCTGGATGAAGGTGCGGCCGACATAGTGGTTGCGGATGATGCCGAGCTCGAACGGCACGCCGGAATGCTGGCTGTAGCCGACCGCGGCGGGCACGCCGGAATCCGGCACCGGCACCACGACGTCGACCGGCACGTGGCTCTCCTTGGCGAGCTGCGCGCCGAAAGCCTTGCGCACCTCATAGACGGAGCGGCCGTGGACGATGGAATCTGGACGTGAGAAGTAGATGTATTCGAAGATGCAGGGCCGCGGCGCAATCGGTGGGAACGGCTTGTGAATGTCCTGGCCGCTCTCGTCGAACACGATGACTTCACCGGGTTCGATGTCGCGCACGAAGCGCGCGCCGATGATGTCGAGGGCGCAGGTCTCGGACGTCAGGATCGGACAGCCGTCGAGATCGCCAAGCACCAGCGGACGGATGCCGCGCGGGTCGCGCGCGCCGACCAGCTTTTTGTTGGTCAGCGAGACCAGCGCATAGGCGCCCTCGATCTCGCGTAGCGCGTCGACATAGCGCTCAATGAAGCGGCTGCGCCTGGAGCGCGCGACCAAATGCAGGATCACTTCGGTGTCGGTGGTCGACTGCATCATCGCGCCGCTCTTCACGAGCTCGCGGCGCAATGTCAGGCCGTTGGTGAGATTGCCGTTGTGGGCGACAGCAAGGCCGCCGGCATTCAGTTCGGCGAACAGCGGCTGCACGTTGCGCAGGATGGTGGCGCCGGTGGTGGAATAGCGGACATGGCCGACTGCCATTGTGCCGGGGAGGCGGTCGATCACCTCGCGGCGGGAGAAGGTGTCACCGACGAGGCCGAGGCGGCGTTCGGAATGAAAGCGACCGCCGTCATAGGAGACGATGCCGGCTGCTTCCTGACCACGGTGCTGAAGGGCGTGGAGGCCGAGCGCCGTGATGGCGGCGGCATTGGGGTGGCCGTAGATGCCGAAGACGCCGCATTCCTCGCGCAGCGTATCCCCCTCCAGATCGTCTTGAAGTTCCAGCGCGGCCGGGCCGAGATCAAGTAGGGCGTCCTGGTCAGGATTTCGCATCTCGTCCGAGCCTCTCGTTAGGGCTTAGTCATCGCGCCGCGGGTTTCTCGATCAGCTTTTTAAGGCTGTCACGAGCCGGTTTGCTGTATCCGTCGCCACTGCCCGAAGGCTGCTGCTCGGAATCAGTTTGCTCTTCATCTGGTTTGTTTTTCTTGAATCTCTTCAAGATGGTGTTCTCGGGGTCGTCAGGCAAGAGGGCCATCAGCCAATCCCCGGTTCCCTGCAGCACCACGCGGGATTTGGCCCCTGTGACCCAATCCGGGCGCTGCTTGTCGGGCACCAGCCAGGTGAAGAACAGGAAGGCGACCACGACGATCAAAAGCCCGCGCGCCAACCCGAACAGAAAGCCGAGGGTGCGGTCCAGCGCGCCGATGCGCGAATCCAGGATCATGTCGGAGATCCGGACTGTGATCACGGAGACCACGACCAAGGTGCCCACGAACACGCCGGCGACCACGACCACGCTCGCGACGGTGTCGTTGTTGAAATAGGTCTTTGCGGTCGGCAGCAGCTTCGAGAACGAATAAAGGGTGACGATCGCCGCCGTGCCCCAGGCCGCGATCGACAGGATTTCGCGCATGAAGCCGCGAACCATGGCGAGCAGGCCCGAAATCAGCATCACACCGAGCAGGATCAGGTCGAGGATGGTTACTGGCATCGGCTGGTCTGGTCCGCTCGTACTTCAAGGTGCTCAGCGAATCGGTGTTTGGCCGCCCGCCCTAAGTGAGGGCCAGACGACGTTCCCGGCAAGGCCGCAACCACGCAATCCCATGCTGCTTTTGTGACGGCTGTATAGCGGCGGGGGCGGGGGACGTCACCACCGGCTAACCCTCTCCACGGCGGAATCTTGCCGGTGTGGCATTTTTCTCTGCCGGAGCGCTCGAGTCGCCCCGCCGGGAGCCGCGCGCGGCGATCTCGGCGACCAGCGTCGTCAGGCTGTTGATCGCGTTCAGCGACAGGCCGGCGTCGCCGCCGGCTTCGCCCCGGGCCGATTCGGGCAGCACGGCACGCAGAAAGCCGAGTTTTGCCGCTTCTTTCAGCCGGGCCGGGGTCTGCGCCACCGGGCGCACCACGCCGGACAGCGAGATCTCGCCGAAATAGACCGCATCGGTGGGTAACTGCGCATTAACCAGGGAGGACACCAGCGCCGCCGCGGCGGCCAGATCAGCCGCGGGCTCGTGGATGCGCAGGCCGCCGGCGACGTTCAGATAGACGTCGTGGCCGGACAGCTTGACCCCGCAATGGGCTTCCAGCACCGCCAGCACCATCGAAAGCCGGCTCGGATCCCAACCGACCACGGCCCGTCGCGGGGTGCCGAGCGAGGTCGGCGCCACCAGCGCCTGCAATTCGACCAGAACGGGCCTTGTGCCTTCGATGCCCGCGAAGACTGCGGTGCCGGGCGTGCCGAGATCGCGCTCCGACAAAAACAGCTCGGAGGGATTGGTGACTTCGCGCAGGCCAAGCCCGGTCATCTCGAACACGCCGATCTCGTCGGTCGGCCCGAAACGATTCTTCACGGCGCGCAGGATGCGGAATTGCTGCGAGCCTTCGCCCTCGAACGACAGCACCGCATCGACCATGTGCTCGACCACGCGAGGGCCTGCGATCTGGCCGTCCTTGGTGACGTGGCCAACCAGGATGATGGCCGCGCCGGTCCTTTTGGCAAAACGAATCAGGGCCTGTGCCGAGGCGCGCACCTGGGTGACCGTGCCGGGCGCCGATTCCACCGTGTCGGTCCACATGGTCTGGATCGAATCGATCACGATCAGCCGGGGCACCGCGCCCTCGGACAGCGTCGATACGATGTCTTCGACCGACGTCTCGGCGGCGAGCTGCACCGGCGCATCCGACAGCCCGAGCCGCTCCGCGCGCAACCGCACTTGTGCGACCGCCTCTTCGCCGGAGATGTAGACGACGCGGTGTCCGGCGCGCGCGAGCAGGCTTGTGGCCTGCGTCAGCAGCGTCGACTTGCCGATGCCGGGATCGCCGCCGACCAGAAGCACTGAGCCGCGCACGAATCCGCCGCCGGTCACGCGATCGAGCTCCGTCATGCCCGAGGACAGGCGCGGGGCGTCCTGGGTTTTTCCGGACAGGCTCTCCAGCGCGAACGTCCGCCCCTTGCGCTTGGAGCGGATCGACACCGGCACGCTGCCGGTCGTGTCCTCCTCCGCGAGCGTATTCCACTCGCCGCAGGACTCGCACTTGCCCTGCCAGCGGTTATAGGCCGCGCCGCAGTTCTGGCAGACGAAGGAAAGTGTGTTCTTGGCCATGGGGACAGCGAGTCCGGGGGATAGCGAGTCGGGGGTTTCAGGTTTGCTGATAGCACGGAATGACGGGTTGAGAGCGTGAGTCCGAGCGGACCGCATATCGCAGTTCGGCACGCCTGATACACCCTTTGTTAGCTCTATGCCGCCGCAACAGGCCGGACTTTGCCAAATGTTAGCGGACGCGGGTCCAGTTTCGGAACCAATACGGGATGGCGAAACGAATGACCGGACTTTTGCGGATATTGCTGGCTTTCGGCATCACCTGCGGCGCTCTGATGCCGTCTGGCGGCGCTGTTGCGGCCGATGCGAAGCGTCTCAACGTCGTCTTCGTCAACCCGGGCAAGACCGGTGAGGTCTATTGGGACATGGTTTCGCTGACCATGCAGGCCGCCGGCCGCAAGCTCGGCGCGCATGTCGAGGTGCTGACCAGCGAGCGCAATTACCGCATCATGCAGGAGCTCGGGTTCGGCGTGGTGGCACGCAGCGACAAGCCCGACTTTCTCATTCTCTCGAACGAGGAATCGGCCGCCGTCCCGATCATGGAGGCAGCCGAGGCCACCGGGATCAGGACGCTGCTACTCTCGAACACGCTGATCGGTGACGATGCGGCGCGTCTTGGACCGCCGCGTCAAAAGCTCAAGACCTGGCTCGGCGACATCACGACGGATCTTCAGACCGCGGGCGCGCGGATGGCCAATGCCCTGATCGACGCGGCGCGTGCCGAGAAATGGCAGAGCCCGGACGGCAAGATCCACATTCTCGGCATCGGTGGCGACGAGATCACGCCGGCCTCGATC
The DNA here is from genome assembly GCF_055811715.1 of Bradyrhizobium sp. WSM4872. Taxonomy (NCBI): domain Bacteria; kingdom Pseudomonadati; phylum Pseudomonadota; class Alphaproteobacteria; order Hyphomicrobiales; family Nitrobacteraceae; genus Bradyrhizobium; species Bradyrhizobium sp. WSM4872. Next base: position 187,968 of record NZ_JBVVPT010000010.1, read on the forward strand.
GCCCGCAACGCGGGTCTCAAGCTCGCGGTGGACGCCGCGCCCGACGTCGTGGTGGATCGGATGCTGTTCGCCAACTGGACGCAGTCGGAGGCCGAGCATGTCACCACGAATTATCTGAGCTGGGCCACGCGCAAGGAGATCCGGCCTGCGGGCATATGGGCCGGAAACGATCCGATGGCGCTGGGAGCGCTTCGCGCAGTGAGCGCTGCCGGCCTCACGCCCGGGCGGAACATCCAATTGGTCGGCCTCAACTGGTCGGAGGATGCGCTGCGCGAGATCAAGGCGGGCCGTCTGCTCTTGACCGACGGCGGGCATTTCCTGCTTGGCGGCTGGTCGATCGTTCTCTTGCGCGACTACGCTGATGGCTGCGATTTCGGGGCCCTATCACCCCGCGTCGAGGTCAAGACGTCCGCGATCACGCGCGACAACCTCGCTGCGGTCGGCGACCTCATCACCACGCGCGCCTTCGACCGGATCGATTTCGCGCGTTTCAGGGCCAAGGCAGGGCGCTGCGGCCAGTACGACTTCTCCGTCGATGCGCTGATCTCGTCGCTGACCCCTGTGGAAGGCGCTGCCGACTGATGCGAAACGGCGACGACATGACCGATCCGGATCGCAAGCAGCAGGCGGCGCCGCCGCGCTTGCGCTCGGTCGTCCGTGCGATGATCTGGGCGACAGTACCTGTTCTGTTGCTGGTTCAATTGCTCGCCTCCGCCGGCGTCGAGGCCTCGAGCTTCTGGTCGCAGATTAGGCAGCTCGACGCCCGCATTGCCCGCGTCGCCGAGAGCCGCGCCGAACTGATCGCCGAACCGCTCTGGAAGATGCGTTACGACCAGGTCACGAGCGTGCTCAACGAGATCATGCACGACGAGAGCATCGCCGCGGCGGCCGTTTACGACGATACCGGAATCGCGATTGCCCGCGTGGTGGCGCGCCCGGCGGGACAGGCGGTCGCGGAGATCTCGCGTCCGATCAACTACAGCAACGGCAACATGGCGGTCCAGGCCGGCCGCATCGCGATCGTATATTCGCAAGCGGCGCTCTACGCAGACACGGGCAGCCGGCTGGTGCTGCTGCTGGTCGTCGGCCTGTTGGCAACGTTTGCGACCCTGATCGCCATGCGGATCTCCGCCAACCTCTTCATCGGCAGGCCGCTGGCGGCGATGATGTCCGCGATCCAGCGCAGCAAGCAGGACGGCCGCGCCTATCCGGCGGAAGTCAAATCCTCGAACGAGTTCGGTCAGCTCGCGCATGCATTCAATGCCATGCAGCACACGACGTCAGGTGCGCTCGACCGACTCGGGCACATGGCCGCGCACGATCCGCTCACGGGGCTGCCCAATCGCCGCTCGCTCTCCGAGCACCTCGTGACCCTGAGTCACGATGCCGGCTCGCCGGACGCGCTGATCGCGCTCTGCTTCATCGATCTCGACGACTTCAAGGGCATCAACGACACTTTTGGCCATGATTCCGGCGACAAGTTCCTGGTGCACATTTCCGAGCGCCTCCGTGGTGCGGTCGAACCGCAAGATTGGGTGGCCCGGCTCGGCGGCGATGAATTCGTCGTCATTCGCCCCGAGGTCAGCAACGAGGAGACCGCGCAGAAGTTTTCGCGCCACTTGCTGGATGCGATTTCCGAGCCGATCCGGCTTCACGACAAGCGGGTGGTGCCGCGTGCCAGCATCGGCCTTGCCGTGCGCCGTGCCGGAGATCCCGAGCTTTCGCACCTGCCGGCGCTCGCCGACATCGCGCTCTACCATGCCAAGAGCAAGGCGCCCGGCACGGTCGCGGTGCTCGACGAAGCGCTTCAACGCGACTATCGCCGCCGCCGGGAGCTCGAACTTGCCATTCCCACAGGCTTCGACGAGAGGCAATTCGAGGTCTGGTATCAAAGCCAGGTCGATCTCGAAAGCCACGACATCGTCGGCCTGGAAGCGCTGATCCGCTGGCGCCATCCGGAGCATGGCGTGATCGGTCCGGGCGAATTCTTGCCGCTGATCGAGCGCAGCGGCAACAATGCGCGGCTGACGCGCTATGTGCTCACCGACGCCTGCCGCGCGCTGCAACATCTGGCTGCGGCCGGCAGGCCGCATATCCGGATCGCGATCAATCTGCCGCCGTCCGAGCTCGCCGACCATTCGTTCGCCGCCGAGCTGCGGGCGACCTGCGCGCGCTTCGACGTCGCGGCATCATTGCTGGAACTCGAGATCACCGAGGGATCGCTGATCAACAACATGGCCAGCGCATCCGAGACGCTGCACCGGCTGCGGCGCCTGGGTGCCACCATCGCGCTCGACGATTTCGGCACTGGCTACAGCTCGCTCGCCCATCTCAGGCGGTTTCCGCTGGACAAGGTCAAGATCGACAAGGCGTTCATCAGCGAGATCCCCGATAGTGCGGAAGACAAGGCGATTGTTGGCGTCATCGCATCGCTCGCCGGTACGCTGGGCCTCACTTTGGTGGCGGAAGGCATCGAGCGCGCCGAGCAGGCCCAGGCCATGCGCGAGATGGGCGTGAGGTTCGGGCAGGGCTTTCTCTATCATCGGCCGCAGCCACTCGAGGCCGTGTTGCTATGGCTCGAGGGACAGCGGGCTCACCAGAGCCGCGTCATCGAGGATAGCCCGTCGATCGCGCCCGAGTTCGCGGTCTGAGCGCAGCGCCGCTACGGCTGCGCCGCATTCCACAGCATGGAGAGGCCGGCGGCGATCATGATCGCGTCCATCACCACGCGGAACATCTCCGGCTTCAGGCGCAGCACGAAGCGTTTGGCGATGAAGGCGCCCGCCATCAACGAAGATCCAGCGATCAGGCCTTTGACGAACACATCGCCAGTCAGCGCGCCGAACCGTTCGAAGGTCACGGATTTCGCGGCATAGAGCCCGAGCGAAGAAGCCGCTTCGGTGGCGAGGAAAGCGCCCCGGGACAAGCCGTAGAACAGGAACAGCGGGACGCTGAGCGGGCCGGTTGAGACGACGATGCCGGTGAGGTAACCAATGACGGCCCCGCCGATCGCCAGATGCCAGAGATTGGCCTTGAGATCGTGCCGCGCCAGCCAGTGCCGCACCGGCACCATCGCGATCAGGAAGACGCCGATGGCGAGATCGACGGCGTGCGAGGGCAGCGCCAGCAGCGTCCGCGCGCCGAGCACGGCAGCCGGAATGCCTGTCACCGAATAAGCCGCGCAGGCCCGCCAATCGACCTCGCGCCACCAGGCCAGGATCCGTGAGAGATTGGCCATGACGGCGGCCACCGCCATGATCGGCACCGCCTCCTTTGGCCCGTAGGCATAGACCAGCACCGGCATCAGCATGATCGACGAGCCCGTGCCGACGATGCCGGAGATGGTGCCTGCGACGAGGCCGACGACGAGGACGAAGAGAAAAGCCAAAACGGTCTCCACGAATCGGGAGAGTTTAGCCGCGGCCAGCGGCGCGGGCGATCCGCGAGGCGAGGGAACCCCATCTTGCCGAAGGAGAGCCCGGCGTTAACCATCGCCGACGGTTCCAGTCTGAGCGAAATCGCTTCGAAGTTTCTTAAATCTTACTGGGTACCTCTCGTGAGCATAGTGAGCTGGGGGAAGAGTAATGGGTAAGCGGGCCAAGCGCGGAAAGGCGAAGACGTTCGCAATCCCGATGGCCGCGAGAGTTGCAATTGGCGCCGTGGCCGTTGGCGCATTGGGGTACGGTTTGCTGTCCCGGCCGACGAACGTGCAACCGGCACGAAAGCCGTCCGCGCACGAAGCTCAAGCGTCGTCAACTCCGGTTTACGTGGCAACGCCGGTTCATGCATCAGCTCCGGCACCGACTTCGGCTCCGCTTCCGGCCCCGGCGCCTCTGGTCGAACCACCAAAAGCGGCTGACGTTCCGGGAGCATTTGTTCGGCAGGTGGTTGACTACGCCAGCCGTCAGACGCCAGGCACCGTGATCATCGATACCAAGAACACATTCCTCTATTTCGTCCTGAACGACGCGCAAGCGCTGCGCTATGGCATCGGTGTTGGCCGCGAAGGTTTCACATGGTCCGGTGAGCAGACTGTGGCTCGCAAGGCAGAATGGCCCGATTGGCATCCGCCTGTTGAGATGGTCTCGCGTCAGCCTTATCTGCCGCGCTTCATGGCAGGCGGTCCCGGCAACCCGCTTGGCGCTCGGGCGATGTATCTGGGCGACACCGAATATCGAATTCACGGCACCAACAAGCCCGATACGATCGGGAAGCGGGTCTCGTCCGGCTGTATCCGGCTGACCAATGAGGACGTCGTTGACCTCTATGATCGCGTGAAAGTCGGCGCGAAAGTGATCGTGCTTCCGACAACCGTTGCCCGCCGACCACCCCAGGGAGCGCCGGCCGACGCCGCTTTCCGATTACCGGACCCGGCATCGCCGTCGAACCGGTCCTCGGCAACTCACGCGCAGATCCCGTCATCCGGACCGAGGATCGCCGAGGCCCGGTAACGCGTCCTCATCCTCGTCCTGCAACTCAGGACGAGGAGGCAATGCAAGTCGCCTACGAGGTCAGCTCCTGGCCCATCGCACCATTGCGTGTCGGGCGAGGCCTCTCGACCGGTGAAACCTGCGTTTCGGAGTATGCGTAACCCATTGATTCGCCAACGATCGGCTACTGTGCATGGGGTTGTTTTTCATCTTTTTGTCGAGTTGGCGCGGCAAGTCGGTGCTCGCAGCACGTGGACCAAGGCCGGCTGCGCGCTGCTGACAGCATGTTGGCAGCAGGGTCCGGCTACGACCATCTCCTGACAAAACGGAGAGCGGGTCATGCCGATCGAGGCAAGCTGTCATTGCGGTGAGACGGTGTTCGAGGTGACGGAGGTGCCCTCGAGCGTGACCCGTTGCACCTGCTCGCTCTGCGCCAAGCGCGGCGCGTTGTGGGCCTATTACACGCCGGCGCAGTTTCGGCTGCTGTCGCCCGCCGAGAACGTCGCGACCTACCTCTGGGGCAGCCGCACGGTCAAGCACCATTTCTGCGCAAGCTGCGGCTGCGGTACCTATTCGGAGTCGCCGGACTGGTCGACCGGCAAGCCCGATTTCGACAATCCGAGAGTCGCCGTCAACGCGCGCCTGTTCGACGAATTCGATCTGGAGGCCGTGCCGGTGACCATGATCGATGGCAAGAATTTATGGTGAGCATGCGCTCTCGCGCATGTCTGCTGCTCGTCCGTGTTCTTGTGGCACTCTTGAAAAGCTGATCTGTTTCCGGCCCGACAGAAAAAGGGGAGGAAGCCGATGATGCGTCTTTTCGCGCGAGTGATGCTCGCGATGTGTCTGGCCGTTGTAGTCGGCTTCAATGCGCAGGCGCAGACCAGGCCCAAGGTCACGACATCAGGACCGGATTTCCCCAAGGCCGCGCTGTTCGTCGGCAACAGCTTCTTCTACTACAACAACGGCATGCCCGGGCATCTCTCCTTCATGGAGCGGGCTGCCGATCCCGAAAACAAGGCGGCCTATCGCAACACCATGGCAACGATCGGCGGCTCCGGCCTCGATTGGCACGATATGGACAATCTGCTGCGGCCGGGCGGCCTCGGCGCCTATTCGTTCGACGAGCAAAACAACGTCGTCTTCAACAAGCCGGGCAGGCAGTACGACGCCGTCGTGATGATGGATTGCAGCCAGTGCCCGATCCATCCGCAATTGAAGGACGCGTTCGCGACCTTCGTGAAGAAGGACAGCGAGATCGTCCGCGCCCACGGCATGCGCCCGGTCCTGTTCATGTCATGGGCCTATGCCGACAAGCCTGAGATGACGGAAGCGCTGGCCGAGGCCTACACGATCGCAGGCAATGCCAATGATGCGCTGGTGATCCCCGCAGGTCTCGCCTTCGCGCGCGTGCGCAAGCTGCAGCCCGAGCTCAATCTGTATGCGCCGGACAAGCGGCACCCGAGCCCCGCAGGCACGTATCTGGCGACCTGCGTGACGTTCGCCGCGCTGACCGGCCGCTCGCCGGTCGGCAATTCCTACACGATGGGACTGGACGCACCGACGGTGGAGCTGCTGCAAAAAGCAGCGTGGGACACGGTGCAGGATTATTACGGGCGTTGACCTAGCGCAGCACGATCCATGCCGGTGCGTGATCGCTCGCGCCTTCCTCGCCGCGAACCTTCTTGTCCACACCGGCTTTTGCCAGGCGTGAGGCGAGGGCAGGGCTGAGCAGGAGATGATCGAGCCGCAGGCCCGCATCGCGCGGCCAGCGGTTTCGCTTGTAATCCCAGAAGGTGTAGATGCGCTTTTCCGGGTGCAGTTCGCGGATCGCGTCACACCAGCCTTGTGCCACCAGCGAGGCAAAGGCCGCACGGCTCTTCGGCTGGATCAAGGCATCCTTGTCCCACGAGCGCGTCGGATAGATGTCGATCTCATCAGGCGCAACGTTGTAGTCGCCGGCGAGCACCACGGGCAGGTCCTGCTTAATCAAGGTTCTGGCGTGGCGCTTGAGCCGCGCGAACCAGTCGAGCTTGTAGTCGAATTTCGGTCCCGGCTGCGGATTGCCGTTCGGCAGGTAGATGCTGATGACGATGACACCGCGTACCGCGGCCTCGATGTAGCGGGCTTCGTGATCGGCAGGTTTTCCCGGCAAGCGATCGCGGGTGAGAACGGGCTCGGCATTGCGGGCCAGGATGGCGACGCCGTTCCAGGTCTTCTGCCCACACCACACTGCGCCGTAACCGGCCTTTTCGATCGCGGCCGCCGGAAATTCGCCATCACTTGCCTTCAACTCCTGAAGTGCGACGACATCGGGCTTCGCCGTTCGCATCCATGCCAACAGATTGGGCAGGCGGCGATTGATGTTGTTGATGTTGAACGTCGCGATCTTCATGTAGAGCTACCGGCTCCTGCCTTCCGCTACCGGAGAAACAATGTCCAAGTTGAGCTTTGCCGTTATTGCCGTCGCCGTTGCGTTCTCCGGGGTCGCCTCGGCACAATCATCCGATCCGCGCGGCGCGTGCAAGGCGGACTATGACAAATTCTGCGCCGGCCTTGCGCCGGGCGGCGGCATCGTCGCCTGCCTCAACGCCAAGCGCGACAAGCTCAGCGCAACCTGCAAGACGGCGCTGGACAGCAGGAAAAAGAAGTAAGCGGCAAGCTGCTCAGCCCGGCAGAGGCGGCGGGCTTTCGGGCTGCTCGATCGGTGGCGGAGCGGGCGTCTGCTGCTCGGCTGCCTGCCCGAGAGCTGGCTTGGCCAGCGGCTCCACCACATTCCCGCCCTTGTAAATACGGGCGTAGCGGCGGCCGAGGCTGGTCAGCACCTCGTAGCCGATCGTTCCGAAATGATGCGCGAGCTCGTCGACGGTGATGCCCTCGCCGAGCAGCGTCACCATGTGGCCGCGCCGCGCCGCGTTCGGCGGCAGATCGGTGATGTCGATCGCGATCAGGTCCATCGAAACGCGGCCGGCGACCGGGCAGCGCTTGCCGGCGACGATGACCTCGGCACCGCGGGTGCCGTCGTTGGAACTTGCGGCGCGGAAATAGCCGTCGGCATAACCGACCGCGATGATCGCGAGTTTCGTCGGCCGCCGTGCGGTCCAGGTGCCGCCATAGCCGACGCTCTCGCCGCGCTCGATACTGCGGATCTGCACGATGCGGGCCTTGAGATCGACCACCGGCTGCATCGGATTGTCGGCCTCCGGCGTCGGGTTGACGCCGTAGAGCGCGGCGCCCGGCCGCACCATGTCGAACTGGAAGGGCGCGCCGAGGAAGACGCCGGACGAATTGGCGAGTGCCGCCGGCACGCCGGAGAATTCGCTGGCGATGCCGCGAAAGGCCGCGAGTTGCTTGGCGTTCACCGGGCTGTTGAGCTGCTCGGCCGAAACCAGATGGCTCATCACCAGCGTGATGCCGTGATCGCCGGCGTTGATGCGGGGGATGATGGCTTGCGCTTCCGCGAGCGTCAGGCCGAGCCGGTTCATGCCGGTGTCGATGTGGATGGCGGCGCCACCGGTCCAGCCGGTGCGGCGACAGAACACGTCCCATTCGGCGAGTTCGTTGAGATCGCCGATCACGGGGCGGCAGTTGATCTGGGCGTAGTGCTCGCCGGTGTTCTGGAAGTAGCCGCCGAGCACGTAGATCGAGGGCTCCGGCACCGCCGCGCGCACCTTGCGCGCTTCCTCGATGGTGGCGACGAAAAAGGTCTTGCAGCCGGCCTTGTTCAGGGCACGCGCGACCTGCTCGGCGCCGCAGCCATAGGCGTCCGCCTTGATCACAGCCGAGCATTCGGCCGGTACCGCCGTCTTCTCGAGCTTGCGCCAATTGGCGATGATGGCGTCGAGATCGACGGTGAGCACGCCGCCGAAGGTCGCGAGTGCGGCAGCCTGATTGGCCTCCGCGGAGAGAAGGCCGGATTGCGGGATCATTTTCGGGTCGGACGCCATTATCATGGCGCCGTTTTACGCAAGAGGCCGGTCAGGTTCAACCCAGGGAACTCAGTAGTCGCCGCCGCCGCGGTCCGGCACCTGGCTGTCCGGCGCAAGGTCGCCGAACCGTGTGACCGACGCTTCGAAGGCCAGATCAACGGTGCCGGTCGGGCCGTGGCGCTGCTTGCCGATGATGACTTCGGCCTTGCCATGCGCAAGATCCATGTCCAGGCGCCATTTCTCGTGCTCTGGTGTGCCCGGGCGCGGCTCCTTGTTTCCGAGGTAATATTCCTCGCGATAGACGAACAGCACGACGTCGGCGTCCTGCTCGATCGAGCCGGATTCGCGCAGGTCCGAGAGCTGCGGCCGCTTGTCGTCGCGCGACTCGACCTGGCGCGAGAGCTGCGAGAGCGCAATCACGGGCACGCTGAGTTCCTTGGCGAGCGCTTTCAGACTGGTCGTGATCTCGGTGATTTCCTGCACGCGGTTTTCGCTGCGCTTGCCCGAGCCCGACAACAGCTGGATGTAGTCGATGACGATGAGGTCGAGGCCCTTCTGCCGCTTCAGCCGGCGGGCGCGCGCCATAAGCTGGGCAATGGAGAGACCGCCGGTCTCGTCGACATAGAAGGGCAGCGACTGCAGCTCGATCGAGACCTCGCGGATCTTCTCGAAATCGGCCTCCGAGATGCCGCCGCGGCGGATCGACGAGGAGGGGATGCCGGTGCGCTCGGCCACGATACGCGTGGCGAGCTGGTCGGCCGACATTTCGCAGGAGAAGAAGCCGATGACGCCGCCATGGGCGGCCTTCATGGTGCCGTCGGCCTGGAGCTCTGGAACGTAGGCCCGGGCGACGTTGTAGGCGATGTTGGTTGCGAGCGACGTCTTGCCCATGCCGGGGCGACCGGCGACGATGATGAGGTCGGAGTGCTGCAACCCGCCCATCTTGTTGTCGAGGTCGCGCAGGCCGGTCGAGATGCCCGACAGCTTTCCGTCGCGCTGGAACGCTTTCGCGGCCAGATCGACCGCAAGCGTCAGCGCCTGCGAGAATTTCTGGAAGCCGCCGTCATAGCGGCCGGATTCGGCGAGTTCGTACAGGCGGCGCTCGGCGTCCTCGATCTGCGCCCGCGGCGCGAAGTCGACCGGGGCGTCATAGGCGACATTGACCATGTCCTCGCCGATGCCGATCAGGTCGCGCCGCAATGCCAGGTCGTAGATGGTGCGCCCATAATCCTGCGCATTGATGATGGTGGTCGCTTCGGCGGCGAGGCGTGCCAGATATTGCCCGATGGTCATGCCGCCGATATCGGTGTCGGCGGGCAGGAAGGTCTTCAGCGTGACGGGCGTCGCGATCTTGCCCATCCGGATCAGGCTCGAGGCGGTCTCGAAGATGGTCTGGTGCAGCGGCTCGAAGTAATGCTTCGGCTCCAGGAAGTCGGAGACGCGGTAAAACGCGTCGTTGTTGACCAGGATCGCGCCCAGAAGGCTCTGTTCCGCTTCAATATTATGCGGCGCGCTTCGATAGGCGGGGGTTCCGGCTTCGGGCGCGAGTTTGAGAACGTTCGAATCAGTCAGGGCCATGGTCGAGCGATAGCAATTTTCTGGGGCGGATGCGGGGCCGGGATAAAGCGCCGCCTCAGACCAAAGCGGAAGCGAAAGCTCGCCGCTATCAACCGATCATTAAAATGGTGGATGATTGCCCGCCGCAGCACGCGCCGCGCTTGACGGATTTTCGTGGAACCAAGTCGCCGCCTGGAAGCGGCCGATACCGTTGCCGCAGAAAACGCCGGATGAAGTGAACCTGAGGGGTCGGCGGGCTGACATATCGAGACGCGCGCGAATGACGCACGCTGGGCGCTTTCGGCTTTGTTCAGACCAGCAGGAGGTAGACCAGCGCAACCAGAGCCGCCCCGACGCCGGTAGCGATCAGGGCGTAATCGGTGCGGAGGTCGTCCTGCACGTCGAATGAGGTTTTGGTCTCGTTGCTCATGGCGACGGTCTAAGCCAGGGCCGACGAGACTTATGTGAAGCAGATCACATCTCCCCGGATTCTTTCGGGGGTACAGCCGGAACAGGCTAGCGGGCGGGGGGTTGTCTCCCGATCTGCCACCAGGGAACGAGGCAAGCGATGCGGCCAGAACGGCAGCCCCGGAATTGGCGAAGCGAAGCAGGCAGCCGACTTTGGCTGTCGGGGCTGATCGCGGCCATGGAGCACGCTGCGCGGCCGGAAGTGCGTCGGGAACCGGTCGCCCCCGAAATCCTGAAGGCACTGCGGATACAATTGGCCTTAACGGATTCTTACCGGTCCGCTCCGGTTTCGACCCTGCGCCACTAGGACCTATTCACCAGCCAGCTTCAGTCTCGGCGTGGCGCCGGCTTCGACAGCCCGCAGCCGGGCCTCTTCACGGGCGATGTAGTTGCGCGTCATCGGCACGACGCCCTGACGCCGGGTGAGTTGGATCTGGAAGTTCATCATATTTTGCTTGCGGAATGTCATCTCGCTGGCTGCCAGATAAAATTCCCACATCAGCGCGAAGCGTTCGTCGTACAGCTGTACGGCTTCTTCGCGTCGCGCCATGAAGCGCTCGCGCCATGCCTTCAGCGTTTCGGCGTAATGCAGGCGCAGTATCTCGATGTCGCAGACCAGCAGGCCTGCGCGCTCGATCGCCGGCAGCACCTCCGAGAGGGCGGGGATGTAGCCGCCGGGAAAGATGTATTTGGCGATCCAGGGATTGGTGGAGTCCGGGCCCTGCGAACGGCCGATCGAGTGCAGCAACATGACGCCGTCCTTATCCAACAGCTCGGCACATCGCTGGAAGTAGATGTCGTAGAAGCGGGCTCCGACATGCTCCAACATGCCGACCGAGACGATGCGGTCGAACGGGCCGGCGACGTCGCGATAGTCCTGAAGCAGGAATTTGGCCGATCTGGTCAGGCCCTTTTCGGCTGCGCGCGCATTGGCGATCTGCAACTGCTCGGTCGACAACGTTATGCCGGTGACGTCAGCACCTGCGATCTCGGCGAGATAGAGCCCAAGTCCGCCCCAGCCCGAGCCGATGTCGAGCACGCGCTGGCCGCCCTTGACGAGCAGCTTTGCGGCCACGTGCCGTTTCTTGGCAAGCTGCGCATCGTCGAGCGTGCTCTCCGGCGTCTCGAAATAGGCGCAGCTGTATTGCTTGTCGGCGTCGAGGAAGAGCGAATAGAGCCTCGCGTCGAGATCGTAATGGTGTGCGACGTTGCTGCGGGAGCGCGGGCGCGGATTGAACTGCTTCAGGTGCCGCACCAGATAGCGCAGGTGCCACCAGGGTTTTGCCCAGTGCGGCAATAGGTCGGGTTGATCGAGCAGGATCGCGAGGGCATCAGCTATGGTGCCGTGCTCGACGACGAACTCGCCGTCCATGTAGGCCTCGCCAAGCCCGAGCTCGGGATTGACGAGGATCTTCCGCTCTGCGTCCGCGGTGACGAAGCGGACTGCGACCGGTTCGCCCGAGCCGTCGCCGACGGTGAACTTCGAGCCCTTCGCCGTGGTCACCGTCATCGACCCGCGGCGGATGAATTGAGACAGGAATTGACGCAACAATCGATCCATCGGCACCCATCCTCTCGAGCGAACCCGAAGAGATGCGACTAACCCGGCCTTCACACCCTACGTCCGGGCATCTCAGCGGTTCCTATGCGTTTGCATCCAAATCTAGGGAGGTGTTCCGGGCCTGCTATTGCGCTGTGTTCAAAGCGGATATTCCAAAACCGCTTAATCACATCCTTGCGCGCCGAGCCTGCTTCCATTCGCGGCTCAATCGGATAAAAGGTGACCCGCCGCGGCGCCGCCTGCCGGCTGCACCTCTCGGAATTCAATGGAGATGATGGGAATGTCGAGCCGAGCGCTCAGCCTCGCGACGATCTTGCTTCTGATCGGCTTCGGCGCGACCGATACCGTTCTCGCGCAGGCGACGAACCTCGAGGCCGGCAAGGCCCCATCCCAGCTTTTCGCGCAGACCTGCAATGCATGTCATAAGAGCCCGCGCGGCCTGTTGAAGACGGTGGCGCCGGGCTCGCTTCCGGGCTTCCTGCGTCAGCATTACACGACCAGCCCCGACATGGCCGGCGTGCTTGCCTCCTATCTCGTCTCCAACGGAGCCACCGACACCCGCTACCAGGCCAAGGACGGCCATAAGGAAGGTAAGGACAAGAAGGACGGCGCCAAGGACAAGGAAGCCAATACCAATCCCGTGCAGGCCCCTGAGCATCAGGGCCGCCGGCAACGTTCCCAGGAATCCGCCAAGCCGGAAGGCGAGGGTGCCGCTCCCGTGGCCGAGGGCGCGCGTCAGAAGCGCGCCGCGCGGCCGGCCGAAGAAGGAACGAAGGAAGGCGTGAAGCCCGAGGGCCAGGCTGCACCCGAAGGGCGCAAGACCAAGCGTCTCGGCAAGCGCGGCCAGCCGGGAAGTGATGAGGCGCCGAAGGTTGATGCCGCGGCGCCGACAGCAGACGACAAGAAGAGCGAGCCGAAGGTCGAGTCCAAGCCCGACACAAAGCCCGAGACTGCGAAGGTGGATTCCGGCGAGGCCAAATCCGAAGGCAGCAAATCCGAAGGCAGCAAGCCGTCCGAGAAGCCCGCCGAGGCCAAGCCGGAAAGCGCCAAGGTGGAGCCGCGCGGCAGCAGCGAAGCTCCGGCGGTGCGGCCCGATCCGGTGCCGCAGGTGACGCCGGCGGCACCATCCGCCGCGAAGCCCGCCGAGCCAACTGCGCCCAAAGCCGCGGAAGAAGCTGCTCCCAAGCCCGCCGCGAGGTCCGAACCGCCAGCCAAGTCGCAGGAGCCGGCGCCGCCCGCGACTGCCGCGGCCCCGCCAGCGCCGGCCGAATCGTCCGGTCCGCCGGCGCCGCCGATTTCGCGATAAGCGACCATATTTTATAGACATGCGAAGGCCGCGCTCTGGCGCGGCCTTCGCATGTCTTGGGTACAAGCTCAATCTGTTGTCGCCCGCGGCCGGCGAGAAGCTGATCTGCCGGGCGAGGGTGATCAAGCCGGGGCGTCAGGTCTCCGTGGTCGCAGCCGACGTTTTCTGCGTCACCGACGGCGTCGAGAAGCATACGGCAACGGCGCTCGCGTCGACCGCGATGCTGGGCGAGGACGTTGCCGCCACAACGAAAAGCCCGGCCGCCTGAGGCGACCGGGCTTCGCAGCCTGCGCAAACGAGCGCGAGGCTTACTTCTCGGTCTCTTCCGCAGCCGGCGCCGGCTCGGCGTCGTCCTGCTGGGCTTCGGGGTCGAAGAACTCGCCGGCGGCTGCGATCGCTTCGGCCGCAGCATCCCGGTCTTCGTTCCGGCTCGAGATGTCCTCGCCGCGGTTGATGCGCTCGGCCTCGTCCTGGCTGCGCGCCACGGTGACGCTGATCTCGATCTCGACCTCGGGATGGATGGCGACCGTGATGGTGTGCTTGCCGATGGTCTTGATCGGCGCGTCGAGCTGAACCTGCGGGCGGGACAGTGAAACGCCGTCGGCTTCGAACGCCACGACGATGTCGCGCACGTTGACCGAGCCGAACAGTTGGCCGGCTTCCGAAGCCTGACGGATCACGATGATGTTCTTGCCCTGGATCTTCTCGGCGACCTTGGACGCCTCGCCCTTGGACTCAAGGTTGCGAGCCTCGAGCTCGGCCTTCATGCCGTCGTACTTGGCACGATTGTCGGCGGTGGCGCGCAGCGCCTTGCCGCGCTTGAGCAGGAAATTGCGGGCATAGCCGTCGCGAACCTTCACGACTTCGCCCATGTGACCGAGCTTGTTGACGCGTTCCAGCAAAATGACTTCCATATTCGTTCTCCTTTGATGTGCTGAGTGAGGTGGAATTTCGAACTTGAACTTTCGGACTTGAACTCAAGAGGTCGGCAGCGGCGGTGGCTGGCGCGTACGAAGAAAGCGTTCGCGGAGGCCGAACACGGCATCCGCGAGGCCGAGGATCACCATCGCGATGACGGGCCATCCGAACACGACCACGACGGCGTAGGTCGAGCCGAGCCAGAAGGTGCGGCTCTTCAGCGCCAGCGTCAGCGTATGCAGCACGGCAAAGCCGGTCAGCGCATATCCCATCATCAGCGCAGCCGTCGCGATTTGCGCCACGATCGCAAGCAGTCCGCCGGTGAAGCAGAAGGCGAGCGCGATGCAGAGCGCCACGAGCGTCATCGGCGGCAGCTCCGCCGTCATCAGGTCCGGCCAGGGGCGCCGCAGCCGGCCCGACGTCGCCGTCACCTTGGTGCTGAGCCAGAGGTTGAGGGTCAGCGTCATCATCGCAACGATGGTGGCACCGGCCGGCAAGATACGCACCAGTGCGCCGACGAATTGGTCGGTCTCGCCGGAGCTCTGCGGGTCGGCGGCGCGGAGGAGGCGCATCAAGCCACGGCGCAGCGTGCCGGTGATGGTCTCGGCGTCGGTGCCGATCGTGAGCAGCGCGGCGATCGTGGTCAGTGTGGCGAAGCCCGCGATCCACAGCAGGATGCGGCCGACCGGATACCACTCGAGCGCAGGCCCGGTGGGCAGCTCGGCGGCGGGCTCCGGCGCGGCGGGTCCCACCGGCCGGCTGAGCAGGACGAGATGGCCGAGCCACCAGGCCGGCAATGCGACGGTGACGGCGAAGGCGATGCAGTAGGGCAGGCCGAACAGGGCGCCAAGGCCAAGGGCGGCGGCGATGCCGCCGAGGCTCGCGCAAAGCGGTCCCCAGCCGATCGAAGCGACCATCAGCGGCAGCGGTGCGAGATAGAACAGGACGAGCGAGATCAGCGCGCCCGAAATGATCGAGGCGAACATCAAGGCCGACGCAGCGCCGGCGATCAGGGCTATCAGTCCAAAGGCCATCATCAGCTGTCCCGCTCCCTTCGAGCGGTTAGAGGCATCTCGCCCCAACCATCGGCGACCGGACGACCCGGAAGCCTTATGAAAAACTAGGTCGTTCGGCCGGCGGCGATGTCGCCGCCGGCCGAATTCGTCTTAGCGAATGACGTAGGGCAGCAGGCCCAGGAACCGCGCGCGCTTGATGGCGCGGGCAAGCTCACGCTGCTTCTTCGCGGACACCGCGGTGATGCGGCTCGGCACGATCTTGCCGCGCTCGGAGACGTAACGCATCAGCAGCTTGGAGTCCTTGTAGTCGATCTTCGGAGCATTCGCGCCCGTGAACGGGCAGCTCTTGCGGCGACGGAAAAACGGGCGGCGTGCACCAGCTTCAGCCATTGTTCTTACTCCCCATCCGTCGTGGTGGTGGTGGTTTCAACGTCTTCGCGCGGACGGCGCGGACCGCGGTCACCGCGGAAGCCGCCGCCTTCACGATCGCCACCACGGAAACCACCCTCGCGGTCGCCACGGAAGCCACCGCCTTCGCGATCGCCGCGGAAGCCGCCGCCACGGTCGTCACGCTCGCGGTCACGGTCGGCCTTGCGCATCATCGCGGACGGACCTTCCTCGAGCTCCTCGACGCGGACGCTGAGATAGCGGATCACGTCTTCGCTGATGCGCTCCTGGCGCTCGATCTCGGCGATCGCCGAGGACGGCGCGTCGATGTTGAGCAGCACGAAATGCGCCTTGCGGTTCTTGTTCATGCGGTAGGTGAGGGAGCGTACGCCCCAATTCTCGGTCTTGGTGACCTTGCCGCCGAGACCCTCGACGATGCCGGTCATCTGCGCAGTCAGCTCTTCGACCTGCTGGGTGCTCGCGTCTTGGCGCGCGAGAAAAACATGCTCATAGAGAGCCATGGAAGTCCTTTCCTCATGTTGGCGCATCGCCCGGCGTCAAGCCCTTAAGAGGCCTTCGGAAAGGACTCTGGGATTAAGCTCAGAAGGCGGAAACACGGGACGACGGGCCGACTGGCCCTGCCACACCAAAATCACGAATGATTTGCTGAGACCGTCCGTTCAGCTCCCGGCCGGGGTCTGCGGATGGGCGCGTTATACGGATTTCGGCCGACTTGGCAAGGTTGCAGGCGCCGTTTTCGGCGCGGGGTCCCGATGCGGAGTGGATCCCCCGCCGGCTACCATACCGGCTTGATTTGTTTGTTTGTATATCATACAAATAAGTCAACGGGAGCGAAGCCCAATGGCAGAAAAGCCGGCCCACGAGCCGATCGAGGCGGCAGGCGACCCCAAGCACGCCGCCCGCGCCACGCGGTCGGCCGGTCGCAAAATGCGCTCGCTGCTGCTGGATGCCGCGAGCCCGCTGTTTCGGGAGCGGGGGCTGTCGGGTACAGCGATCGCCGACATCGCAGCCGCTGCGAACGCGTTCCCGAGCCAGATCACCTATTACTTCCGCACCAAGGAGGCGCTGTTCGTCGAATGCGCCTGCCGCGAGCTGCTGTATCTGGCGCGAGCGACCGAGCAGGCGGCGCTGAAAGCCCGCACGCCGCAGGATTATACCCGCGCGCTGGCCGAGACCGTCACGGCGAGCGATTCGGTAACCTTCTTCGCCGAGGCGCTGACGCTGACGCGGCGGCGCCAGGATCTCGCGCCGCTGGTTGAGCGCACCATCGAGCGCCTGCACAGTGAAGGTGCGCGGGCCTATGCGAGCCAGGTCGCGCGGCACGGCTGGCGCTCCCTGCGCGCGCCCGATGAGAGTTCGCGGCGGTTCTGGGCCGTCGCCATCGGAATCATCCTCGAGGGTTACGCCATGGGCCGGTCGCCAGAGGCGCTATGCGCCGAGATGCTGCGCGTGCTGGGCGAACAGGCGAAATCCGAGCATGACGCTGCGCGCCTGCGCCTCGTCGACGCGCGCGACGCCTCAAGCCATTCGAATGAGGAGAGTTAGGCCATGACTGCGCTTCGCATGCGTGCCCGCGATTTCCTGACCGACGACCAGCTTGCCGACGTGCGCCGGCGCGTGACCTGGAAAGGCGTCGCGCTGATCGCGCACGCCTGGGCGCTCATCATCGCCGCAATCGCCTTGGTCGCGTGGTGGCCCAATCCGATCACCTATATTGTCGCCGTCGCTATCATCGGCTCGCGCCAGCTCGGGCTCGCGATCCTCATGCATGACGGCGCGCATGGCTGCCTGTCCGCCGACGAGAAAACCAATCTGACCTTGAGCCAGTGGTTCTGCGCCTATCCTCTGTTTGCGGAGACGCGCAGCTACCGGCGCTATCATCTTCAGCATCATGCGCGCACGCAGCAGGAGGATGATCCCGACCTCGTGCTGTCGGCGCCATTTCCCATCACGAAGCTGAGCTATCGCCGCAAGTTCATTCGCGACCTCACCGGGCAGACCGGCTACCAGCAGCGCAAGGCGCAGTTGCTCAATACGCTCGGTCCGAAGGACTGGCCGTTGCGACAGCGCGCGGCGCATTTTTGGGAGAAGCTTGGGCCCCAATCTCTGGTCAATGGCGCGATGTTCGCAGCGCTCACGGCGGCCGGCGTATGGTGGGCCTATCCGCTGCTATGGCTGGTGCCGCTCCTGACCTGGATGATGGTCATCACCCGCATCCGCAACATCGCCGAGCACGCGGTCGTGCCCGACAGCAGCGATCCCTTGCGGAACACCCGCACCACCTACGCCAACTTCCTCGAGCGTCTGTTCATCGCGCCGTATTACGTGAACTACCACCTCGAACATCATCTCCTGTTCTACGTGCCCTGCTACAATCTGCCGAAGGTGCACCGCCTGCTGAGCCAGAGCCGGTACGCGGGTCGCATGGAGGTGCAGCCGAGTTACGCGGCCGTGCTGCGGCTTGCGACCGCGAAGCCGAACCGCGACGACCGGCCGGGGCAATTGGTCAACAGTGCGCGCCGCGCGCAGGCTGGGTCCGAGGTCGACGCCAACCAGACGGCCGGCGGATTTTAGGGACCCGTCTCTCCAGTTGAAGGCTGCCGGTTGAAGGCTGGTCGAAGTTCCTATCTTGGCTTGACATTCCGGCCCCGGACAGTGTCTACGGCCCCCTTTGGAGCATGATCCGGAACCATGGCCTAAGGCCGTGCGTCATCGGCTGCCGGTTCTCGCAGGGATCACGCCCGACAAGCAGGGAGCGCCGATGACGGCAGCATTCACATTTCCGGGGCAGGGTTCCCAGGCGGTCGGCATGGGCAAGGCCCTGGCCGATGCCTTTCCGGTGGCGCGCGCCGTGTTCGACGAGGTCGACGCCGCGCTAGGGGAGAAGCTGACTGCGACCATCTGGGATGGTCCGGCTGAAACCCTCCAGCTCACCCAAAACGCCCAGCCGGCCCTGATGGCCGTGTCCGTCGCCACCCTGCGGGTGCTGGAGGCCGAAGCCGGGTTTTCCGTGGGGCGGGATGCGGCCTTCGTCGCCGGCCACTCGCTCGGTGAATATTCGGCGCTGGCCGCGGCCGGCAGCCTGACCATTTCCGACACCGCGCGGCTGCTTCGCATCCGCGGTCTCGCAATGCAAAAAGCCGTGCCGGTCGGCGTCGGTGCGATGGCCGCTCTGCTCGGCCTCGACTACGAGGCCGCCGTGGCGGTGGCGGACGAGGCCGCTCAGGGGCAGGTCTGCCAGGCCGCCAACGACAATGGCGGCGGACAAGTGGTCGTCTCCGGCGACATGGCCGCGGTCGATCGCGCCGTCGAGATCGCCAAAACCAGGGGCGCCAAGCGCGCGATGTTGCTGCCGGTGTCCGCGCCGTTCCATTGCAAGCTGATGCAGCCGGCTGCCGACGCGATGGCGGAGGCGCTGGCCGAGGTCACGATCAAGGCGCTGGCGGCCCCGTTGGTGTCGAACGTGCTGGCGAGCGCGATCACCGATCCCGACGAGATCCGCCGCCGCCTGGTCGAGCAGGTCACCGGTACCGTGCGCTGGCGCGAGTCGGTCGCCTATATGGCGGGGCAGGGCGTCACGCGTTTCTTCGAGATCGGTGCCGGCAAGGTGCTGACCGGCCTCGTCAAGCGTATTGCGGACGGTGCCGTCGGCGTTGCGGTCGGTGGTCCCAACGACATTGCTGCCGCCAAGGATGCATTGGCCGCTGCCAAGCAGGCCTGAGGCGCGATAATTCGTCGTCGCGCGCGAGTTCTTTAGTTGACGCACGATCCTTTCGGAAAACCGCTGCGCACTTTTCCGGATCGTGCCTTGGAGGAGTTATCGATGTTCGATTTGACTGGCAAAAAGGCGCTCGTCACCGGCGCAACCGGCGGCATCGGCGGCGCGATCGCGCAGGCGCTGCACGCGCAGGGCGCCACCGTTGCGATATCAGGCACGCGCAAGGAAGTGCTGGATGAGCTTGCCGGCAAGCTCGGCGAGCGCACCCATGTGCTGCCCTGCAATCTCTCCAAGGCCGACGAGGTCGAGGCGCTGGTGCCCGCCGCCGAAGCGGCGATGGGACAGGTCGACATCCTCGTCGCCAATGCCGGCATCACCCGCGACAATCTCTTCGTGCAGCTCCGTGACGAGGACTGGGAGGAGGTCATCAACATCAATTTGACCTCGACCTTCCGGCTTGCCCGCGCCGCCACCAAATTGATGATGCGCAAGCGCTTCGGCCGCATCATCGCCATCACCTCGGTTGTCGGCGTCACCGGCAACCCGGGGCAGGGCAATTATACCGCGTCGAAGGCGGGCCTGATCGGGATGATCAAGACGTTAGGTGCCGAATACGCCAAGCGTGGCGTCACCGCGAACTGCATCGCGCCCGGCTTCATCAAGACGCCGATGACCGATGCGCTCAACGACAAGCAGCGCGAAACGATTCTGACCAAGGTTCCGGCCAATCGCCTGGGCACGCCAGAGGACATCGCGGCGGCCGCCGTCTACCTGAGTTCGAACGAAGCGGCCTATGTCACCGGCCAAACCATCCACGTCAACGGCGGCATGGCCATGATCTGACGCTTCATGCCGCACCGCCCCCTGGGGTGCGGAATGCGGCAAACGGCCGTTTCCGGAGCGAAATGAGGCTTGTAGTCAACGCAATTGAAGTATGATAACCGGACCTTCAACGGATGGGCAAAGAACGCCATTGCAGGTTTTTGAAACCCTGTATATTGGCGATGCGGAGCCTTGGCCGTCATTCGCCGGGCCTGCATCGGTTAGGATGGGGCCAGATCAAAGTTCGTAAGCGAAGGCAGTCAACGACCACGACGGCTCGTATCGTCCCGGGGGGTCGGGTCTACAGGGAACAACACGAGGTTATGCAATGAGTGAGATTGGCGAGCGGGTTAAGAAGATCGTGGTCGAACACCTTGGTGTTGAACCCGAGAAGGTTGTCGACGCTGCGAGCTTCATCGACGACCTCGGCGCCGACAGTCTGGACACCGTCGAGCTGGTGATGGCGTTCGAAGAGGAATTCGGTTGCGAGATTCCGGACGATGCCGCGGAGACGATTCTCACCGTCGGCGACGCCACCAAGTTTCTCGAGAAGAACGCGAAGAGCTAAGGCTCTTTATTTTCGCGGGGACAACATTGAAACCGGACGGACCGCCCAACAGCGGTCAGCCGGTTTCTTGTTATTGGCCGTGAATCTTTCGATGCGGAGTTTTCGAATATGAGGCGGGTTGTCGTCACGGGTCTTGGCATGGTTTCGCCACTCGGCTGCGGTGTCGAGCCGACCTGGAAACGCATCCTCGACGGCCAAAGCGGCGCACGCAAAATCGAGAGCTTCGATGTCTCCGATCTTCAGACCAAGATCGGCTGCACGGTCGTGCGCGGCGACGGCACCAACGACACTTTCAATCCCGATATCTGGATGGAGCCGAAGGACCAGCGCAAGGTCGACGACTTCATCATCTTCGGCATGGCCGCAGCCGGCCAGGCGCTCGATGATGCCAACTGGCACCCTGAGACCGAAGAGGACAAATGCGCAACCGGCACCATGATCGGATCCGGCATCGGCGGCCTCAACGGCATCGCCGAGACCGCGGTCCTGTTGAAGGAGCGCGGGCCGCGCCGGGTCTCGCCGTTCTTCATTCCGGGCCGCCTGATCAATCTCGCCTCCGGCTATGTCTCGATCAAGCATGGGCTGAAGGGGCCGAACCATTCGGTGGTCACGGCCTGCTCGACCGGCGCTCACGCGGTCGGCGATGCCGCCCGCCTGATCGCGCTCGGCGATGCCGACGTCATGGTTGCCGGCGGCGCGGAATCGCCGATCGGCCGCATCGGCATTGCCGGCTTCAACGCCGCGCGTGCGCTCTCGACAGCCTTCAACGAAACGCCCGAGAAGGCCTCGCGCCCCTACGACAAGGACCGCGACGGCTTCGTCATGGGCGAGGGCGCCGGCGTTCTGGTCCTGGAAGAGCTCGAACACGCCAAGCGCCGCGGCGCGAAGATCTATGCCGAGGTGATCGGCTACGGTCTTTCGGGCGATGCCTATCACATCACCTCGCCGTCACCCGACGGCGACGGCGGCTTCCGCAGCATGGCGGCGGCGCTCAAGCGCGCCGGCCTCACCGCGTCCGATCTCGACTACATCAACGCGCACGGCACCTCGACACCGCTCGGTGACGAGATCGAGCTCGGTGCCGTTGAACGTCTGCTCGGCAATGCCGCTTCCAAGGTCGCGATGTCCTCGACCAAGTCGTCGACCGGTCACCTCCTGGGTGCGGCCGGCGCGAT
The DNA here is from genome assembly GCF_055811715.1 of Bradyrhizobium sp. WSM4872. Classification (NCBI taxonomy): domain Bacteria; kingdom Pseudomonadati; phylum Pseudomonadota; class Alphaproteobacteria; order Hyphomicrobiales; family Nitrobacteraceae; genus Bradyrhizobium; species Bradyrhizobium sp. WSM4872. The sequence goes on from NZ_JBVVPT010000010.1 coordinate 209,844, forward strand.
CGAGGCGATCTTCGCCATTCTCGCGATTCGCGATAATGTTGTGCCGCCGACCATCAACCTGGACAATCCGTCGGTCGAGACTGCGATCGATCTGGTGCCGCATCAGGCGAAGAAGCGCGAGGTCAACGTCGCGTTGTCGAATTCTTTTGGTTTTGGCGGTACCAACGCATCGGTCGTCTTCCGGCGTCTGGTCCACTAGTTTGTTGTTGCGACGAATCCACCGTTTTGCCGTATTCGGCGATAGTCATGGAAGCGGGCGCGTGCATTTGGCTCGGCAAGCGATTGTCAGGTCGCGATTGAACCGGCAGGATTCAGGTTGCTTCGATGAGTGAAAGGCCGCCCATTTCGCCCCGGAGCCCGCGGGCAGCGCTCGAGCCCGAGCAGGTCCCGCCGCCGCCGAAGCGATCGGATCGCGCGCGCAATCCCTTCGTGATCGTCGGCAACGCCATCATCACCCTGCTGCTGATTGCGATGATCGGCGCGGGCGGCGCGTACTATTACGGCCGACAGGTGCTCGAGGCGCCGGGACCGCTGAAGGAAGACAAGATCGTCAACATCCCGCAGCGCGCCGGCAAGCGTGACATCGCCGAGACGCTGAACCGCGAAGGCGTGACCGACGTCAATCCGTGGGCGTTCATTGCCAGCGTCGCTGCGTTGAAGGCGAGCTCGGACCTCAAGCCCGGCGAATACTCGTTCCAGAAGAACGCATCCTTGCGCGACGTGATTGCCACCATCGTCGAGGGCAAGGTGGTGCAGCATGCCGTGACGATCCCGGAGGGCCTGACCTCCGAGCAGATCGTGGCGCGGCTCTCCGACAACGACATCTTCACCGGCAGCGTGCGTGAGCTGCCGCGGGAAGGCACGCTGCTGCCCGAGACCTACAAGTTCCCGCGCGGCACCCCGCGCGATCAGGTGATCCAACGCATGCAGCAGGCGCACAAGCGCGTGCTGACCGAGATCTGGGAGCGCCGCAGTCAGGACATTCCGGTCAAGAGTCCGGAGCAATTGGTGACGCTGGCCTCGATCGTGGAGAAGGAGACCGGCAAGCCGGACGAGCGCAGCCGCGTCGCCGCGGTGTTCGTCAATCGCCTGAAGCAGAGGATCAAGCTGCAGTCCGATCCCACGATCATCTATGGCCTCGTCGGGGGCAAGGGCACGCTCGGTCGTCCGATCAAGCGCAGCGAGATCACGCAGCCCTCGCCCTACAACACCTATGTCATCGAGGGCCTGCCACCGGGCCCGATCTCCAATCCCGGCCGGGCCTCGCTCGAGGCTGCCGCCAACCCGGCCCGCACCCGCGATCTCTATTTCGTTGCCGACGGCACCGGCGGGCATTCCTTCACCGAGACCTACGACGCGCATCAGAAGAACGTCGCCAAGCTGCGCGCGATGGAAAAGCAGATTCAGAACGACACGGTCGAGCCGGCCGAGGACGCGCAGGCACCCGCCGCCGCCGCGCCCGGTACCGCCGATACGCCGACGGCGACCACGCCGGCCCGGCCGAACCAGCAGAAAAAGCCGCCGGCCGCTCGCCCCGCGGGTCCGCCGCCGGCCCGGCAAGGCGCGGTGCAGCCCTCGCCCCCGGTGGTCCAGCGCTAGGCCAGGTGCAGACCTGCCCCGCGGGACTTTGCGGATTACATTTTCCTGCAAAATAGTCTTAAGATTCGCGTGGCTTGATGGCCGCGCGAATCCCGTGCTTCTGGAGAAATTGACCTGATGGCGTTGTCGTCCATGACCGGCTTTGCCCGAAGCCACGGCGCGAGCGGGCCGTATACGTTCGAATGGGAATTGAAGTCGGTCAATGCCAAGGGCTTTGATCTCAGGGTGCGGCTGCCGCAGGGGTTCGACGAGCTCGAGGCTCATACCAAGAAGCGCGCCGCCGAGCTGCTCTCGCGAGGCACGGTCTACGCCAATCTGACCGTCAAGCGCGCCAATGCGGCCACCAGCGTCCGCGTCAACGAGGACGTGCTCAACGCCGTCCTCAAGGCCGCCGCCGTGATCGCCGGCAAGGTCGATGCGGTCGCGCCGAGCGTCGACGGGCTTTTGGCCATCAAGGGTGTCATTGAGGTCGCCGAGCCCGAGGGCGACGAGGAAGAGGACAAGGCCGCGCGCGCCGCCGCCGCGGACGCCTTCGACAAGGCGCTCGCCGAACTCGTCCAGATGCGCAAGCGTGAGGGGACCTCGCTCGGGCAGATATTGATCCAGCGCGTGGACGAGGTCGAGCAGTTGGCGAAGAAGGCGGAGGCCGCGCCCGGCCGCAAGCCCGAGGCGATCAAGGCCAGGCTCGCCGAACAGATCGCGAGCCTGCTCGACACTTCCGACCGTTTCGATTCCGACCGCCTGATGCAGGAAGCGATCCTGATTGCGACCAGGGCCGACATCCGCGAGGAGCTCGACCGCATCGCCTCGCACATCGCGCAGGCGCGCGAGCTGATCGGCAAGGGCGGCCCGGTCGGGCGCAAGCTCGACTTCCTGGCGCAGGAATTTCACCGCGAGGTCAACACCTGTTGCTCGAAGTCGAACGACATCGAGCTGACCAATACGGGGCTCGCCATGAAGAACGTGGTCGAGCAGTTCCGCGAGCAGGTCCAGAATCTGGAGTGATCGATGACGATTGGCGGTCACGGAACGGATGGTGTCGAGCGGCGCGGATTGATGTTCGTGCTGTCCTCGCCGTCGGGCGCGGGCAAGACGACGCTGTCGCGCATGTTGATCGACCGCATGCCCGGCCTTCGAATGTCGGTGTCGGCGACCACGCGGGCGATGCGGCCGGGCGAGGTCGACGGCAGGGATTATTCGTTCGTCGACAAGGCCACCTTCGAGGCGATGGCGAAGGCCGACCAGCTGCTGGAATGGGCGACCGTGTTCGACAACAGCTACGGCACGCCGCGTGCGCCGGTTGAGGCGGCGCTGTCAGCTGGGCAGGACGTGCTGTTCGACATCGACTGGCAGGGCACGCAGCAGCTCCGAGAGAAAGCACGCGCCGACGTCGTCAGCGTGTTCATCCTGCCGCCCTCGGCCGCCGATCTCGAGAAGCGGCTCCATTCGCGCGCGCAGGATTCCGACGAGGTGATCCGCAAGCGCATGAGCCGCGCCAGCCACGAGATGAGCCACTGGGCCGAGTACGACTACATCGTCATCAACCATGACGTCGACGAGGCCTTCGCCGAGGTACAGTCGATCCTGAAGGCCGAACGCCTCAAGCGCGAGCGGCAGACCGGCCTCGTGGGGTTCGTGCGAGGTCTGCAAGGCCAGCTTCAAGGTTAGGCTCCGTCAGCCGCGGCCCGTCCTTCGCCAGCCGTTCCAGCATCGTCGTGATCACGTCGATGTCGATGGCGTCCTCGGCTCCCGCATCTTCATCGCGACCGGCCGGCTCTTCGTCATTGACGCCGTTGGCCGCGAGCTGCGGCGCGGCCTCGATCTGGAATTCTCCGTTGAAGATGTCGGCATCGTCGAGCTCTGCGGCATCGTGGTGCGCTTGCGGTGCGCGCTCATCGATCACATCAATCTCGCGATCGATCGCGGCAAGCTGCTCGGTCTTGAGCTGGGCTGGCTGCGGACGCAGGGCATCGAAATCCACCGGGCGGGGCTGCCGAGCATCCGGCGCGTCGGCGGGCGCTGCGTTGAGCCACGGCGCGCGGCCATCGTCGTGATCGTGCGGCTCAAAATTGTCCCAGTTGACGCGGCGCTGGTCGGCGGCCTGAACGCGGATGCGCCCACCGGCGAAGCGGTAGATGACGCTGGCGAGGATGCCGGCAAGCGCCAGCGCGCCGCCGATCACGAGCAGCAGCATCTGGAGCGAGCCGGTCTGCTTGTCGGCGGTGCTGTCTGCCGCGGTCAGAGCCATCGGAGCAGGGGACTTCGCCGGCTTCGCGGTCGGCTGCGCGGCGACCGCGGCAGGTGCAGGCGAGGGCTGCTCTGTGGGCGCGGCGGACGCCGTGGAGGCCTCGGGCCAGCGCGCGGCGACGTCGGGCTGCTGCGCGTTGGCGTCGGCGGCGGGGCTCGCAGCTTGTTGCGTCGGCGCAGGTCCCGCCTGTGCAGGCGTCTTCACCGTGGCGATGCTCTGCGGCGTCAGATATTCGGCGCGCGCGTCCTGGACCGAGTGCTGCTGCGGCACGGGTGTATCCGCTGCAGGCGTATCGGGCACAGCCTGTGCGGTTTGGGTGGCCTTGCCGCCTTCGGCGCGCAGATACCAGCACTGCCGCTTGGTCGCGCGCTCGAGGCGATAATGCCAATGCTGGCCCTGCGGGGCGGCGCCCTTTGGCGAGCCGAGGCAGTCGCTCGCGGCATTTGCCGTGCTCGGTGGCGTCGTTGCATTCTGCGACACGGCGGCAAGTGGCGCGCCGACAATGATGCTGCCCATAAGGGCGGATAAGAATTTTGCGGTGCGGTTGCCCATCCTGGTCTCCCGATTACGCATGACGCAACTCGTTACCTTCCCTTTGTCGTCAAAGACTTGGGTGGCAATGAGCCGCAAATCCGGAGAGGATGTGGCCTGAATCGGGCCTGCGCGGCGTTCGTTCCGCCGCGGAAGCAGACTTTTTCGCTGCTATTGCTTGGTCGAAGTCCAGGTTCCGCCGCAGCCGTCCGAGCGGCGGAAGGATCCGGAGCCACTGCGGGCAGCGAGGCGGCCGGAGCCGGTGAAGGTCACGCCGTCGCCTTGACCGAACGTGCTGACCGCGCCGCTCGCGCTGACGGTACCAGTGACGCCTTGGCCTATGACCTTGCCTGAGGAGACCACGACCGCGCCGGACGTGGTGCCGCCGCAGCCGACGCTGACGACCATCCAGGCGCCGTCGAAACTCCCGCCACCGCCACCACCCCCACCACCGCGTCGCGAGGAGCTGCGCGGCTCCTCGGCCGGCTTGCTGCGGCGCGCCGAGGGCGCCGGCTCGGCGGAACGGTCCGATCGCGAGCCGGACAGCGATTTCTCGTCATTGCCGATCGAGCCGCCGGCACTGCCGGACTGCGCAACGGCGGACGGTGGAGCGACGGTGACGGACAGGAATAAGGCCAGGGCAATCGCAGGGATGACGGCATTGCGCATGAGCAAAAATCCAAAAAAATGAAAAATCGTATCAGCGGCCGGAGCCGTCGGCACAGACGGAACCGATAATGCGGCAAGCTTTGCCAGCCTTGCCGCATTCGTCAAGCGCGGCGTCTTTCGCGCGCTGCACGCTGTCGCGCTGGACCAGCGACCAGGATTTGTCGGAGATCGCGAACGCGCCGCAGCGGTTGCCATAGAAGGACAGTTCGATCGGACATTTGGCGCCGGCGCAATTGCCGCGCGCATCCGCTACCGCCGCGCGCCGCGAGGCGTGGTTCCAGGAGATGCCCCATTTGCCGCCGTCGGGCCCGTAGACGATCGAGCCCCATGGCTTCAGGTCCTCCATCTTGCGCATCCGCAGCAGAAGGCCCTCGGTGGCTTCGCCCGTCGGCGCCATGGAAATCCGCTGCTGGAGCTTCGTGATCGCGCGGGTCAGTCCATCGGGGCTGTCAGGATCGAAATTGAGCTCGTAGAGCCGCTCGCTGAGTTCGCTCAGCAGGGCGGCATCGCGCAAGGGGACGCGGTCCGGATCGGCGCGCAACCGATCCGCCGGAAGCACATCGGGCTGCATCGCTGCGACCTGCGGCGGCGCGGTTTGCGTCGGGGCTACGAAATAGAAGGTGCCGTCGATCGGGGAGGACGACACCCAGGGCTGCTGCGCGCCGGAGGTGGCGCGCTTCACGGCGAGGCCGACCTGATTGAAAGTCTGGAATACGTCGAGGCCCGCGGTCCGGACCGTCGCGGCCAATGCCTTGGTGTAGGGGCTGTGGCCGTCGCTGCCGTCCTGGGCGACGTTGCCGGGTTGCGTTGCGTAGGAGATCAGCGTGCCCTCAGGCGCGCGCATCTGCGCGAGGCCGCCATCTGAGGCGCGCAGGCCGCGCGAGCCGAAGGGGTTGTTGCGGCAGGCGTCCAGGATTACGAGGTTGAGCCGCGTGCCCGATCCCTGCATCTGGCGCAGCACGAGGTTGACGTCGGTCATCTGGAAGTCGACGTCGGCCTCGCGCGTCGGATTGGCGCCGACCGGCACGAGATAGTTGGCGCCCGAGACCTGCACGCCGTGGCCGGCATAATAGAACAGCGCGACGTCGGCGCCCTGCACTTGCCGGCCAAAGCTCTGCACCGCCAGGTCCATGGCGCCCTTGTCGAGATCGAGCTGGGCGCGGCCTCCGACCAGCGTGAAGCCGAGCAGGCCAAGCGTCTCGGCCATCAGGCTCGCGTCCCTGGATGGATTGTCGAGCGGCATGATGTTCTTGTAGGCGGAGTTGCCGACCACGAGCGCGATGCGCTTCTCGGCCGATGCCGGGTGCGTGGCGACGACGAGCAGGGCTGCGACCAGCGTCGCCAGCCCCGGGACGCGATTGAAAATTCTCGCGCGCATCAAAATTCCCCAAAATAATGGCGTCAGTCTAACAGTCCGGCGCGCCGGCGAAAAGTGGTGCGACGGGGGGCAGCGGCGCAGGCGGCTCGAGCGCTTGCTGCCGATCCCGTCATCCTGAGGCGCGAGCCATGCGTCGCAACGCGACGTGTGGAGAGCCTCGAAGGATGAACGGCTGAGCCGCCAGCCGCCGTCGCTCTTCGAGGCCTCCGCTACCCTCCTGCACCTCAGAGCGACGGTGAAATAGAAGGGGCGCTCAATCCAGATTGCGAACGCGGCCGCGCGTTCCCGCGGCAGATTCTGCCCGAGCCTTGCTGCCGTTCATCGCCCAATGGAGGCCAAAGGGCGCAGGGAAGGCCGGGCGCCGGCGGCACCCGTTGGTCCGTGCGCTACAGGAGTGCACACGGGGTGGACCGATAGGGTGGCCGATCGCCCGGCCTTCCCTGCGCGGATGGTTTTAACGGTGTCCTTCGTGCTCTTGTGTCCAGAAAATCTGACAAGATGTGCAAACGGGCGGTTCTCGCAAAACCGCCCGTCGCTGGATCTGAGCC
>NZ_JBVVPT010000011.1:0-67190 GCF_055811715.1 Bradyrhizobium sp. WSM4872
CCCCCCCCCCCCCCCAACCCCCCCCCCCCCGCCCCCCCCCCCCCCCCCCCCCCGGCCCCCCCCCCCCGCCCCCCCCCACCCCCCCCCCCCGGCCCCCCCCCCCCCCCCCCCCCCCGTCATCAGATCAATTCTTGCGAGATCAATTCTTGCGAGGCCGGTTCAGCGTACGGTGACGGGCGCGGGCAGCGGCGGCACCACCGTCGGCTGGGTGCCTCCGACCGGGCCGGCCTGCGCGGCCATCGGAGCGGGCCCGGCAGCGCCGGGCACGGGCGCGGCGGATGCGGTCGCGGTTCCCGGCGGCGGACCACCCGGCATCACGACCACGCGGGTGCCCACCTTGACGCGATCGAACAGGTCGGAGACGTCCTCGTTCAGCATGCCGATGCAGCCGGAGGACACGAACTTGCCGATCGTCGAGGGCTGGTTGGTGCCGTGGATGCGGTAAACGGTCGAGCCGAGATACATCGCGCGGGCGCCGAGCGGATTGCCGGGACCGCCGGCCATGAAACGCGGCAGATAGGGCTGGCGCTCGATCATCTCGGTCGGCGGATGCCAATCCGGCCACTCGGCCTTGCGGGTGATCTTCTGCACCCCGGTCCAGGTGAAGCCGTCGCGGCCTACGCGGACGCCGTAGCGGATCGCACGGCCGTTGCCGAGCACGTAATAAAGGTAGGTATTCGGGGTATCGACGATGAGCGTTCCGGCCGGCTCCTTGGTCGCCAGCGAGACTTCCTGGCGGCGCAGGTTTTGCGGCAGCTGCGCCGGAGCAGCGTCAGGCTGCTCCTCGGGCGGGAGCGAAGCTATCGCCATCGGCCGGCCGTCGGCACCCACGGGCGGCTGCCCGGCCTGGACCGTTCCGGTCGCGCCGGGACCAGCCACTGCCTCGGGCGGACGCAGGCCGTCACTGCCGGGCGCCTGAGCCGGACGATCGGCGTAGATCACTGCGGGCGGGCCGGCGGGGCGGCCGTAGCGCGGATCATCGGGTGACGTCACGGGACCCTGCGGCGGCGCGGCCGAATAGACGGGGGCACCTGCGGGACGGCCATAACGGGGATCATCGGGCGACATCACCGGCCCCTGCGGCGGCGCGGCGGAATACACCGGCGGAGCGCCGGGCGGACGGCCGTAGCGCAGATCAGGACCGGGCGGCGGCAGCGCTGCCTGCGGCATCGCATCGTCTTCATCGTCGAGCGCGTCGAAACTCGGCGCGCGGTCGCCGGGCCGATATTCGGCCGGCGCGCCATAGCTCGGCGCCTGCTGGACCGGATAGCTCTGGGCCTGCGCGAGCGAGGTTCCCGCCGCAGCGACTGTTGCGGCAGCGCATATCGTCAGAATATGTTTGATCATCATCGCTCTTGTATAGTCCCCGGGCCCCGTCCGGACCGTTAACGGCCAGATGACGGAAGATAGCGGCACATTCAAGACATTACAGGCAGATTTGTGCCTGATTTGCCGATTTGTGGTCCGCAAGACTACCGTTGCCTCCTTGCATCACGGGACGAAAATCAGCCCACGCCCGAGATCGCAGGAGTCGCCGGCTCCGTTTTTTACGGAACGGCGCGGAATCGTTGCGGTATGTTCGAATCAGCCTGATTCGCCTCCGCTTTGAGCTTCGATCCCCGCGTGGCGAACGCGGCAAGCAGTACCGTCACCGCGTTCAGATGGCTCATGGGCCCTGGCCACTTCGCCGCCGGGGCGGAAATTCGCAATCCCTCGATGCTTCCCGGCTTTCGCTTCCTGTTTGCCGCGATCCTGCTGTCAGCCTCCATCCTGGTGTTCGGCCTGGGCGCCGCCGCGCTGCTGCGGGCGAGCCACGAGCAGTATGTCAGCAACCCCTCCTGGCGGAATGGTCCGCAGGAGCAGGTGTTTGCACAAGCTCCCGAGCCGGCCCAGCCGGTGCTCGCGGTCCTGCGCACCGAGTCGGAAGCAGCCACCGATCCGACGCCGTCGCTGCGCGATCAAGTCCCGACCATCGCGCTGCCGATGAGCGAGCCCGAACAAGTCGTCGCGCTGACAACTGAGACCGACGGTCAGCCGCAGGTCGCTGCACCTCCGGCCGATGTCCCGGCCGAACCGGCCAATGTCGAGGCCAAGGCCGAGACGACGACGGAGACCGCGGTGCCGGCCTCAAGCAACACGCTTACTCCGGCCGACGCCAGCGCATCCATCGCCGAGACCAAGCCCGTTTCGATCGCTCTCACGAGCAAACCAGCACCTGCCGCAGCCCCGGCTTCGTCCACGTTCGACATGGCGAGCGCGAAGTTCGCCGCATTGAACGACCCGGCGACCAGGACCTGGAAGGATCCGCCGGCCAAGGCCAAGGCCAACGCTATGGCCGACAGCGGTTCGCCGGAGAGCAAGGCGACCAAGCCGCGGGCGCATCGCGTGAAGAAGCGCCGCCGCATTGTCCGGCGTCCGCCGCCACCGGTTCAGCAACTTGATCCGTTCGGACAACCGCAACCCACGCTCGCCGCAACGACGACCGCGCGCCTACGTCAGTAGGTTACGCCGGCCCCGTTGCGATCGGCGGTCCTTTTTCCTGACCCCATTCCGACCATGAGCCGTCGTAGAGCGCGGTGTCGGTGATGCCGAGGCGATAGAGCGCCAGCGTCAGCACGCCGGCAGAGACCCCGGAGCCGCAGCTCGTCACGATCGGCGCTTCGAGCTTGACGCCGGCGTTCGTGAAGGCAGCGCGCAGATCATCGAGCGGCTTCATCGTGCCGGTCGCGGCATCGAACAGGAGATTGTAGGGCACGTTGCGCGCACCGGGGATATGGCCGGAGCGGATGCCCGCGCGCGGCTCCGGCGCCCTGCCCTCGAACCGGTCGGCGGCGCGCGCGTCGATCACCTGCTCGGCACGGCTTTCGACGTTGGCGATCAGTTGCTGCATGCTGCGCACGCGCTTGGAATCATAGCTCGCCTTGAATGTCGCTGGCTTCGGCTTCGTCTCGCCGCTCTCGGTCGCACGCCCTTCGGCACGCCACTTCTTCAGGCCCCCGTTGAGGATGCGCACATTGCTATGGCCGAAAGCCAGGAACATCCACCACGCGCGGGGAGCAGCGACCCAGCCACCGGCATCGTAGATCACGACGGTGTCGGCATTGGAGATGCCGAGATGACCGACGTCGCGGCCGAACTGCTCGGCGCTCGGGTACATGTGCGGCAGCGGGTTGGAATGGTCCGAGACCGCGTCGACGTCGAAGAACACTGCGCCTGGCAGATGCGCGGCGAGGTAATCATCCTTCGGCAATGGCAGCACGCCGGGCAGCTTAAAGCTGGCGTCGAGCACCTTGACGTTGGCATCGTTGATGTGGGCGGCGAGCCATTCGGTGGAGACGAGGGGATCGGTGGGAGTGGTCATTAGGGTGCTCCGGCAATTGTCTCAGTCGTCATGGCCGGGCTTGTCCCGGCCATCCACGTTCTTCTTGCGGCGAAGACGTGGATGCCCGGGTCATCTAGCGCGAAGACGCGCTTCGCGCTTTTGCCCGGGCATGACGGAGTGTGTGGTGAGAAAGGTATTCACCTCACCCCTTCTTCTTCGGCTCCCACTGCTCGACCGGCCCGCCGGCGTCGCGCCAGGCGGCGTAGCCGCCGGCGATGTGGGCGACGGGCTTGAGGCCCATGTCCTGCGCGGTCTTGGCGGCGAGCGCAGAGCGCAAGCCGCCGGCGCAATGGAAGACGAACTTCTTGTCCTCCTGGAACACCGGCTTCGCATAAGGGCTCTGCGGATCGATCCAGAATTCGAGCATGCCGCGGGTGCAGGCGAACGCGCCGGGGATGCGGCCGTCGCGCTCGATCTCGCGGGGATCGCGGATGTCGACGATGACGACGTCGCCGTTCTTGGAGATCTCGATGGCGTCCTTGGCGGTGAGCGTCTCGATCTCGGCATTGGCTTCGTCGATCAGCGCCTTGATGCCGCGGGTGATGGTCTGGGGCATTGTTCGTATCTCCCTCTTCTCGTCATTCCGGGGCGCGCGTAGCGCGAACCCGGAATCCATTCATCTACACGTACTGCCACCCGATGGATTCCGGGTTCGATGCTTCGCATCGCCCCGGAATGACGACGGCGAGGTCAGTGCGTCAATTCCTTCATCGCACCTTCCAGACCTTCAATCGTGATCGGATACATGCGGTTGGCGAAGATGCGTTTGATGATGGTGGTGGATTCCGAATAGTCCCAGTGCTTCTGCTGCACGGGATTGAGCCACACCGAATGCGGATAGGTGCGGATGATGCGGTCGAGCCAGACCGAGCCAGGCTCTTCGTTGACGTGCTCGACCGAGCCGCCGGGCACCATGATCTCGTAAGGGCTCATCGAGGCGTCGCCGACGAACACGATCTTGTAGTCGTGCGGGTATTTGTGCAGCACGTCCCAGGTCGGCGTGCGGTCGGTGAAGCGGCGCTTGTTCTGCTTCCACACGCCTTCATAGAGGCAGTTGTGGAAGTAGAAATACTCCATGTGCTTGAACTCGCTCTTCGCCGCCGAGAACAGCTCCTCGACCTGCTCGATATGCGCGTCCATCGAGCCGCCGATGTCGAAGAACACCAGCAGCTTCACCGCGTTGCGTCGCTCGGGCCGCATGTGCACGTCGAGATAACCGTGATTGGCGGTCTCGCGGATGGTGGTGTCGAGATCGAGCTCGTCCGGCGCGCCGGTGCGCGCGAACTTGCGCAGGCGCCGCAGCGCCACCTTGATGTTGCGGATGCCGAGCTCGACATTGCCGTCGAGATCCTTGAACTCACGCTTGTCCCACACCTTCACGGCGCGGTTGTTGCGGTTCTTCTCCTGGCCGATGCGAACGCCTTCGGGATTGTAGCCATGGGCGCCGAACGGCGAGGTGCCGGCCGTGCCGATCCACTTGCTTCCGCCCTGATGGCGGCCCTTCTGCTCCTCGAGGCGCTTCTTCAGGGTCTCCATGAGCTTGTCCCAGCCCATGGCCTCGATCTGCTTCTTCTCATCGTCGGTCAGGTATTTCTCGGCGAGCTTCTTCAGCCACTCCTCGGGGATCTCGGCCCCCTCCATGGCGTCTAGCAGGCTCTCCAGCCCCTTGAAGACGGTGCCGAAGACGCGGTCGAACTTGTCGAGGTTGCGCTCGTCCTTCACCAGCGAGGTGCGCGAGAGATAGTAGAAATTCTCGACCGAATAGTCCGCGAGATCAGCGTCGAGCGCCTCCATCAGCGTGAGGTATTCGCGCAGCGTCACGGGGACCTGCGCATCGCGCAGAGAAGTGAAGAATTGCAGGAACATGGGTGACAGATTGCCCGTCGGGGGGCGAACGTCAAGGGGCGGAGGCCATCGCTCTGCGCTGGACCGGGAGGCTTTTTGCTCTAGAATTGGCAGTCTCACGGGGTTGTTTTGGGGACGTTTGCAATGGGAATTCTCGCAGCGCTCATCATTGGCGCGATCGCAGGCTGGCTTGCCGGCAAGATTGTCCACGGGGCGGGATTTGGGCTGATCGGCAACATCGTCGTCGGCATCATCGGTGCGCTCGTGGCCAGCTGGATTCTGCCTCAGCTGCATATCCAGCTCGCAACGGGCACGGTCGGGGCCATCGTGGATGCCACGATCGGCGCGGTGATTGTGCTCGTCATCCTTTCGCTGATAAAACGGGTCTGAAAGCCTGACCGAACCAGGAACGGCCGCCACGCGCGGCCGTTCCGTTTGTTGGACCAGGGCCATGAAACTGGCAACGCCTGGGACGACGACCAACAAGGACGCGCGATGAAATTTACCGGCACCAAGGACTATGTTGCGACCGACGATCTCAAGGTCGCGGTCAACGCCTCGATCGTGCTGGAGCGCCCGCTGCTCATCAAGGGCGAGCCCGGCACTGGCAAGACGGTGCTGGCGGAGGAAGTGGCGAAGGCGCTGAACGCCCCGCTTCTGACCTGGCACATCAAGTCCACCACCAAGGCGCAGCAAGGCCTCTACGAATACGACGCGGTGTCGCGCCTGCGCGACAGCCAGCTCGGCGATGCCCGCGTGTCGGACATCAAGAACTACATCAAGCGCGGCAAGCTGTGGGATGCCTTCACCGCCGAGCAGCGCCCGGTGCTGCTGATCGACGAGATCGACAAGGCCGACATCGAATTCCCGAACGATCTTTTGCTCGAGCTCGACCGCATGGAATTCCATGTCTACGAGACCGGCGAGACGATCAAGGCGAAGCAGCGCCCGATCATGATGATCACCTCCAACAACGAGAAGGAGCTGCCGGACGCGTTCCTGCGCCGCTGCTTCTTCCACTACATCAAGTTCCCCGACGCCGACACCATGACCCGGATCGTCGACGTCCATTTTCCCGGCATCAAGAAGCGGCTGGTCGAGGAAGCCCTGCGCATCTTCTTCGAGGTCCGCGAGGTGCCCGGCCTGAAGAAGAAGCCGTCCACCTCCGAACTGCTCGACTGGCTCAAGCTGTTGCTCAACGAAGACATGAGCGTCGAGCAGTTGCGCGAACGCGATCCGCGCAAGCTGATCCCACCACTGCACGGTGCGCTGCTCAAGAACGAGCAGGACGTGCATCTGTTCGAGCGGCTGGCGTTCTTGAGCCGGAGGGAAGTGTAGGTTCGAGCGCACTCCGCGTTGCGGGCGAGGCAATCGGCCAAATCAACCGGTGTCGTCCTGGCGAAGGCCAGGACCCATACCGCGTGACTATCGATAAAACTCCGGCGCCAGTACCGCCCACCAAACCCCTCCCTGGGGTAATGGGTCCTGGCTTTCGCCAGGACGACGGTGGTGAAGCATCACGCTTCAACACACCCGCATCCTAAATCGCAGACACGCCTTCGCATCCTCGCGGCGCATTCGCCCGAGCTATGCTCTCTCCGTCACCCCTTTGACAAAGAGGGTGCAGGGAAGGCCGGGTGCCGGCTGGCACCCACGGTCCGCTGTGCGCATGTAGCGCAAAAGGACTGCACAGCGGCATACAGGCGAAGCCCAACACACGGCCTTCCCTGCGCAATGGTCGGACGGCTTATGCCGTGCTCTCCCGGGAGCCGAACTTTCCTTCTGGCCTCCCTCGCCCCGCGAATTGACGATGCCGTCCGCCCGGTTGGGCTCGCGCACATCTCCGCAAAGGCTTGACCGTAGCAACGACGGCCAGGACCACACGGTTTTGCCGTACGCAGCTCATCCGGCTCCGCCAAGAGGCTTCGCCGGACTTCGGCGCCGCTCGTCCGCACGAAGCCTCGGGCTCACAGGGACTACCCGCCCTGCCCGCGCCTCTCGCGCACGACGCTGCTGCGTCCACCGCAACCCGGCCCGCGTTTCGAACGACTCGCGAACCGCCCCTCTTCGGAGGCCGGGCTGTTTCGATGTATGCCGCAATTCCGAATTTCGGTAAAGCGGAATATTTTTGTGGAAAGGGATTGACGGGTGTCGAGGTGTTTTGCCCGACGGGCCAAGTAGCCCGGATGGAGCGCAGCGCAATCCGGGAAAATCGTGCAAACCGATGCAGTCATCCCGGATTGCGCTACGCTCCATCCGGGCTACGGACGATCCGGTCTATCTTGCGGGCCTTTCGATCTGCTCCGCCGAGCGCGTTTCAGCCCAGCGCAAGAAGATCGAAATGACTTCGCCGAGCCTATCCGGAGGACACGCCCCGGTGAATACATCGTCCTTCACGCGACAATGGAAAAACTGCCGGTGATCGCTTGATTGAAGCTCGGCAATTTCTTCGAAAGCCCGACCGGACAAATATGTATCTCTAAGCTCCACCCTGAAGTTCCAACCGGGATTGTCGAGCGTCTCGATCGTTATCCCGTAGGTGTGCTCCCAGTCTCCATTGCATTGGGCCGCGTACCAGCGCTCCAGTCGTTCAAGCACTTCGCCTGCGTCTTGCATCGGATTTCTGTCCGTTGGATGATCAGCTTGTAGGGTGGGTTAGCGTCAGCGTAACCCACCTCTTTTGTCTCCGCGTCGAGGGACGTGGTGGGTTACGCCGCGCGAATTGCGCTTCGCGCAATCGCGGGGCTAACCCACCCTACAAGGTCACGCCACAGCCGCATCGGGCACGCGTGCGGCTTCCATCGGCTGCTTGCCGCGTATCAGGTCCGAGGCGCGGTCGGCGATCATCATGGTGGAGGCATTGAGGTTCGCCGAGATCATGCGCGGCATGACGGACGCATCGATGACGCGCAGGCCTTGCAACCCGTGGACGCGGAGCTGGTCGTCGACCACAGCCCAGGTGGAATCCGCCGGGCCCATGCGGCAGGTGCAGCCGGGGTGGAAAGTGGTGGTGCCGCGCTCGGTGGCGGCGGCCAAGAACTCGTCGTCGGTGTTGATGTTGGGACCGGGGAAATCCTCGTAGGCGTAATAGGGCGACAGCGGCGCGCTCTTCAAAAGCTTGCGCGCGAGCTTCATGCCGCCGACGATGACGCGGCGGTCGAGCTCGGCGTCGAGATAGTTGGTCTGGATGATCGGCGGCGCGAACGGATCAGACGAGCGGATGCGGACATAGCCGCGACTCTCGGGGCGCTGCTGCCAGGAGGCCACCGTCATGCCGGGCTCGTCCTCGAGCTGGCCCTGCACGCCTTCCTTGTAGCTCGCCGGGGTGAAGGTGAGCTGGAGATCGGACGAATCCGCACTCTCGCCGGAGTGCCAGAAGCAATAGACCATGGTTGGCGACAGCGAGAGCAGGCCTTTGCGCGCGGTCGCCCATTTCATCGCCTCGACCCAGAGACGCCAGCCGCGACGAAGCTCGTTGATGGTCCTGATGTCTTTGACGCGCGCGACCGTGCGCGGCGCATAATGATCTTGCAGGCCTTCGCCCACCGGAAGCGCGTGACGCACCTGGATGCCGTGGGCGCTGAGCAAATCAGGCGAGCCGATGCCGGAGAGCTGCAAGAGCTGCGGCGAATTATAAGTGCCGCCGGAGAGGATCACCTCCTTGTTGGCGCGGACTTCGACCGGCGTGCCGCCCGAGCCGCCTTTCATGTAGCGCACGCCGACGGCGCGCTTGCCCTCGAAGATGATCTCGGTCGCATGCGCGTGGGTGTGGACATGGACGTTCGGCCGCTTCATCGCGGGCTTGAGGAAGGCTGTGGAAGCCGAGACGCGCAGACCCTTGTCGATGGTGCGCTGGCAGTAGGAGACGCCTTCCTGCATCGCGCCATTGTAATCGGGATTGCGGGGAATCCCGAGCGAGACCGCGCCCTCCATGAAGGCTTCGCAAAGCGGATCACGCCAGTTCATGGTGGTGACGGTGAGATTGCCGTCGCGGCCTCGATAAATGTCCTCGCCCTCGCCGACCCGTTTCTCCAGCCGCCGGAAATAGGGCAGCACGTCGGCATAGCCCCAGCCACGATTGCCCATCTGCGCCCAGGTGTCGAAATCCATGCGCTGGCCGCGATTGTAGATATGGCCGTTGATCGAGGACGAGCCGCCGAGCGTCTTGCCCCGCGGCGCGTAGATGCTGCGCCCGCCGGTCCAGGGCCCGACCTCCTGCTGGTAGGCCCAGTTGATGCTCTTCATGTGGAAGGTCTTGATGAAGCCCGCCGGCAAATGGATGTAGGGATGCCAGTCGCTCGGGCCCGCCTCGAGCACACAGACGCTGGTCGCAGGATCTTCGCTCAGCCGGCTGGTAAGCACGCAGCCGGCGGAGCCCGCGCCGACGATCACATAATCAAATCTGTCCATGGTGCCTCGGCCGCCTCTAGCGCGGCTTGTCGTTGAGTTGATAATTCAAATGCGTTCGCACGGTCGGCCATTCGGCCGCGGTGATGCTGTAGACCACGGTGTCGCGGAGCGTGCCGTTGGGCGCGACCTGGTGGCTGCGCAGGATGCCGTCCTGCTTGGCGCCCAGGCGCTCGATGGCGCGGCGGCTCTGGTGATTGAAGAAATGCGTGCGGAATTCCACCGCGATGCAGTCGAGGGCTTCGAAGGCATGGGTGAGCAGCAGCAGCTTGCACTGCGTGTTGAGCGGGCCGCGCTGCGCGCTCTTGCCGTACCAGGTCGAGCCGATCTCGACGCGGCGGTTGGCGGCATCGATGTTCATATAGGTCGTCATGCCCACGATCGTGCCGCTGCCATCGAATACGGTGAAAGGGAGCATCGAGCCTGCGGCCTGAAGTCCGAGCCGGCGGTCGATTTCCTTGCCCATGTTGTCCGGCGTCGGAATCGCGGTGTACCAGATGGTGGAGAGCTCGCCGTCCTTCACGGCCTCGATCAGCCCCTCGCGGTGCTGATGCGACAGCGGCTCGAGACCGGCATGCTGTCCGCGCAGGGTGATGGGATCGGGCCAGGGCATATTGAAGTCTCCTTAGGTCGCGTCATTGCGAGGAGCGAAGCGACGACGCAATCCAGACTGTCACCGCGGCCGCATTCCTGGATTGCTTCGCTTCGCTCGCAATGACGGTCACTAGCACCGTTTATTGGTTTAGGAAATTGAGAGGCAAACCGCTGCGCGGCCAGTCCATGGCGATCAGCTCGCCCTTGCCTGAGAGCGTGATGTAGGCGGTCTTCAGCTCGGGGCCGCCGAAGGCGATGTTGGTGGTGACGCGGTCGCCGGTCGGGACCTGCTCGACCAAGGTACCATCAGGCGCGATCACCGAGATGCAGCCGGAGACGAGGGTGGCGACGCAGACATTGCCGTTCGCTTCGACCGCGAGCGAGTCGAACATCTGGTAGCCGCCGAGGCCGCAGATCGGTTTGCCCCGCTCGCCGCGATAGATCACGTCGCGCGGCTTGAGCGTGCCGGGCGCGGAGAGCTCGTAGGCCCAGAGCCGGCCCGTCGGCGTCTCCGCGATGTAGACGGTGGTCTCGTCGGGCGACAGACCGATGCCGTTCGCCGGCAACACGCCGTGGACGATTTCGACGATCTCCTTCATGCCGGGCTTGAGATAATACATGCCGCCAACGTCCATCTCGCGCGCGCGGCGCTTGCCGAGATCGGAGAACCAGAGGCCGCCCTGCTTGTCGAACACCAGATCGTTCGGCCCGCGCAGATCGTGCTCGCCACATTTGGTCACGACGGTCTCGATCTTGCCCGCTTGGAGATCGACGCGCTGGATCGAGCCGCCGAGATAATCGTCGGGCTGCGGACCCGGCATGATCATGTTGCGGGTCGGGATCCAGGAGAAGCCGCCATTGTTGCAGATGTAGATCTTGCCGTCGGGCCCGAGGGCTGCGCCGTTCGGACCGCCCGGAATCTTCGCGACGATCTCCTTGCGCCCGTCGGGATGGATTCGGGTCAGGCGCTGGCCGCGGATTTCCACCAGCACGACCGAGCCGTCCGGCATCACGACCGGCCCTTCGGGAAATTCGAGGTCGGTGGCGAGAACGCGGACGTTGGACATGTGGGGACCCTCCCGGCTGCTTGTTATGACTTGCACGGGATGTCCGGCACGGGCCCCACACGCAAGATTGCCTGCGGTTATGGCAAAGTCACCGGGGCTTGCCAAGCAAGCGGGATGGTATGCCAGCGTTGCGCGCTAATCTCGCACGGGTATCCAAATCTCCAGGCCGCCATTGCCGGTGGCGGGATCGAATTTCTCGTCGTAGCGTTCGAAGTTCGGCGCATCGGCAGCCTTCAGGCCGGAGGCCGGCAACCACTGATTCCAGATAGCGTTGACGGTGCGCCTGATCGAGGCGACGTGGTCGGCGTGGGTGAACACCGCATAGCGCTGCTCGGGGATACGGATACGGCCGAAGCGGCGGGGCAGCTCGGAGAAATCGGCGACCTCGACGCCGGCGATGTAGTCGAAATTGCCGGCATCGTCGCCGTTGCAGCAGACGCCATAGGCGACCGGTCCAACGCGCGCGGGAATGTCGGCGACATCCTGGTGGAAGCGCTGCCACAGTCCGGGAATCACCGCGCCGTTGTCGCAGGAGATGCGCTCGTTGATGCCTGCGATGAGGAAGGCCTTTGTGGTTTCGAAGCGCGGGGCGGCGAGTTTGTCGGAGATGGTCGAGTCCATGAGGATCGGCTCCTGAAGCTTGAGATGGCCGGTGCATTGCGCGGCGCGCACCGCTTCGGGCGTGGTGCCGAACTGGTCGCGGAACGCGCGGGTGAATGCTTCGTGCGAGCCGTAATCCGCCTCCAGCGCCAGCGAGAGGATGTCCGGCGCGCCGTTCGCAAGACTGCGCGCCGCTTCGCTCAGCCGCCGCGCGCGCACGTACCGCATCACCGGCAGGCCGGTGGCTGCGGCAAACGCGCGCACGATGTGGAACCGCGACACGCCTGATATCGCAGCAATCTCGTCGAGCGTCATAGGCTCGGCCAGATGGCTCTCGACATACCAGAGCGCGCGCTGGGCTGGGTTCATGGCGTCTCTCTCGTTCGAAGCGCAACCATGATGCACGGAAGTCCGCAGGCTTCGCTTGATCGGCGTTGCGATCCAGCAAGAGGATAACGCCGGACCAGCCACTGGCAACGTCCGGGCGTTCATGGCTACACTCGGGACGTCCTTGAAACCGCTCACGAGAAAGCAGGAGGAACCGCGTCATGAAGATCACCGATGTGCGCGCGCACCATATCCGCATCCCCTATGACGCCGGTGTCGCGAGCTTCCGTCAGGGCGCCTCCGCCATCACCGCCCTCGACATGGTGATGGTCGAGGTCACCACCGACGCCGGCTTGACCGGCTGGGGCGATGCCTTCGCCTATGTCTGCCCGCGCACCACGCGCAGTGCCGTCGAGGAAATGATCGCACCGCAGGCCCGTGGGCTGGAGGTTCCCGATGCCGCCGGCATTCCCGCGGTGATGGAGCAGATCCAGCGTAATCTGCATCTGTTCGGGCGTTACGGCATCACCATGTTCGCGATTTCCGGGCTCGACATCGCGCTGTGGGACCTCGCCGCCAAGATCAAGGGCGTGCCGCTGCACCGCCTGCTCGGCGGCACCCGGCGCCCAGCCATTCCGGCTTATGCGAGCCTGTTGCGGATCGGCTCGCCCGACAACATCGCCGCCGAATGCAAGAAGGCGCTCGCGCTCGGCTACGGCGCCATCAAGCTGCACGAGACCACGGCGCCGGCGGTGTTTGCCGCGCGCGCGGCGATCGGGCCCGGCATTCCGCTGATGGTGGACATGAACTGCCCGCTGTCCGGCGAAGAGGCGATCGCGTTCGCCAGGACATGCCGGGACGCGCAGCCGATGTTCCTCGAGGAGCCGATTTGGCCGCCGGAGGATTTTACGGCGCTCGCCGAGGTCCGCAGCAAGGGCGGACTCGGCGTCGCGGCCGGCGAGAACGCCTGCACGGAATATCAATTCCGCCAGATGATGGATGCGGGCGCGGTCAGCCACGCCCAGCCGTCGGTGATCAAGGTCGGCGGCATCACGGAATTTCTGAAGGTTGCGGCGCTCGCGGATCGGCAAGGCGTCAAGATCGTTCCGCACTCCCCGTATTTCGGCCCCGGCCTGCTGGCGACCTTGCATCTCCTGGCAGGGCGCGACGACGGGTTGGTCGAGATGTTTTACCTGAAGCGCGAGGCCTGCCTCTGGGGAGGCCGCGCCGATGTCGATGCCACCGGCCATGTCGCGGTGCCGACCGGACCTGGACTCGGCTATGAGCCCGACCGCAGCGTGATGGAGCGATATCGCGTCGCCTGAGCGCGGCGCCTATTTCGCCGCATCTTTCGGCGGCGGCGCATCCTGTTTCTTCTTTACATCCTCCGCGGTCTTCGCCTGCGCGCTCTGGAGATCGCCGAGCATCTTCTGCAAGCCGGCCACCGTCGTCTTCAACGCGTCGATCTGGCGGCCCGCGGCATCCAGCTTCTGCTGGTGATCGAGATTCAGCCTGGTGATCGTCTTCTGGAGGAAGTCGACGTTGCTCTGGAGGCAGCTGGTGCGGCGCTCCATGGTCTTCTCGACGGTGCAGATCTCGATGCCGGGCACGTCCTGCGCGCGGACCGGCGCAATCGCCAGCGTGGCGAGCAGCAACATCGCGAAGCAGACGCCGGTGCCTCGAAGCAGCATGCAGGTTCCTCGTCAAATCAATCACGGCAATGTGCGCTTTTTGCACGCGGCCTGTCGAGGCTACCACACTCGCACCGCATTCTCGCGTTGAGCTTGCAGCTGTTCCCTCGGACGGGGAGCGATGATCTGCACGCGGAGGAAATGGGCGCTCCTTCCGCGGCTTTGTTTAGGGGAGTTTTTGATGGCAACGCGCGACAGACGACTGGCGGAATTCGACGGCGCCGGAGAACCGCCGCCTGGCCTTGCAGTCGAAGTGCTGTGCGAGGACCACAGCGGGACTTATCAGCTGCCGTTCGCCTGCCGCTATGTCGAGGGACGCTGGCAGAACCACACGGCCGGTGTCGCGGTCGAAGCTACCGTCATCGGCTGGCGCGTCCCACGCATGAAGCATTCGGGCGTGGCCTGAGCACTGATGTCTGTCTCAAAATGCAACGGGGTCGCGTCCCGGCTTAACCTTCGGAACGCGGCCCGAACGAATCGCGTCCGAATCAGCCGTAGGGCCCCGTACGCGCCTGTTCACGGCTAGATGTCGCAACTGGCCACCAGGCGCATACAATATCTGCGCACCGCTTGAGCAGGGCCAGCCAGCCATGGGCGTCAAAAGTTAACGGCTTCAATGACATGACCGCGGGTGCGGCGATTGGATGCTCGCTTCCAAAACAGGCAGATGGCACCCGGCCTGCCTAATATTCGACCTCGAGCTCCTCGATCTCAGCCGGCTCATCCTTTGCCGCCGCGATCCATTCCTTCATCTCCGGCATGGCCATGATGGTATCGGCATAGGCCTGCAGCTGCGGCTCAAGCTTGACGTTATAGGTCACGAAGCGCGTCACCACCGGGGCGTACATCGCATCAGCCATGGTGCGGGTCTCGCCGAACAGGAAGGGCCCGCCCGATTTGTCCAGGCAGTCGCGCCAGATCGCCCAGACGCGATCGATGTCGGCCTGCGCGCGCGACCAGATCTTGAAGCCGGGGAAGTGCCCCTTCAGATTGACCGGCAGCGAGGCGCGCAAGGTGGTGAAGCCGGAATGGATTTCGCCGCAGATCGAGCGGCAATGCGCGCGCTGGACGCGATCCGCGGGCAACAGCCCTGCATCCGGCATCGCCTCGTTGAGATATTCGGCGATTGCCAGCGTATCCCAGACGATCGCGCCGTCGTGCCGCAGGCACGGCACCAGGATCGACGATGACAACAGCAGGATTTCGGCGCGCGCCGACGCGTCGTCCGGCGCGGTGACGATCTCCTCGAAATCGAGCCCGGAAAACTTCGTCAGCAGCCAGCCACGCAGCGACCAGGACGAATAGTTCTTGCTGCTGATGGTCAGTGTCGCCTTCGCCATGTGGCCTTCCCTCACGCCTGTGACTTGCACCCGCCCGGACTGCCGAGTGCGCACCGCCTGTGCTTCCCGCGAAAAGAGCAGCAAGCGACGTGCCAATCTTGAGGGCGGCCCATCTCCGGTTTGGCTCCGATATTGCATAACAGCACGGGGACAGGTGGGCGTTTCAGTATGATGTCGATGTATTATCAGGCCTTTCAGAACCATATGGACCTGACGGCGCCGTGGCGGTCGGGGGCTTCGTCCGCGCTCAAATTCCTCAATCTGGTGCCGCAGGGCTTATCGGATCAGGTCGTCGGCCGGCTGTCGGCCGCGCTGGAGCTGATCTCCCGCTCCACCCTCACCTACCACCGCCCCGCCTACGGCATCGACAGCGTCATGGTCGGCAATCGCGAGGTCGCCGTGACCGAGGAGATCGCTTATGCGACTCCGTTCGGCTCGCTGCTGCGCTTCAAGAAGGAAGGCGTGGGCGAACAGCCGCGCATGCTGCTGGTGGCGCCGATGTCCGGCCATTTCGCGACGCTGCTACGCGGCACCGTGAAGACGCTGCTGCAGGATCACGACGTCTACATCACCGACTGGCACAATCCGCGCGACATTCCCCGCAGCGAGGGCCGTTTCGGGCTCGACGACTACACAGAGCATCTGATCGACTTCCTCGGCCAACTGGGCCCGCGCCCGCACATGGTCGCGATCTGCCAGCCCTCGGTCTCTGCACTCGCGGCCGCCGCGATCATGTGCGAGGGCAACCATCCTTCGCGGCCGGCGACGTTGACGCTGATGGCCGGCCCGATCGACACGCGCATCCAGCCGACCAGAGTCAACGAATTCGCCAAGAGCAGGCCGATCGACTGGTTCGAGCAGAACCTGATCAACTACGTGCCGATGCAGTGCCGCGGTGCCTTGCGGAAAGTCTATCCCGGCTTCGTGCAGCTCACCGCCTTCGTCTCGATGAATCTCGAGCGCCACATCAAGCAGCATATCGATCTCGCCGATCACATCGCCAAGGGCGAGAAGGAGAAGGCGGCCAGCATCAAGACCTTCTACGACGAATATTTCGCCGTGATGGACCTGCCCGCGGAATTCTATATCGAGACCGTGCGCGACGTGTTCCAGGAGCACCTTCTGCCCCAGGGCAAGCTGATGCATCGGGGACGTCCGGTGAACACCAAGGCCGTCAGCCGCATGGGGCTGATGACGGTCGAGGGCGAGAAGGACGACATCTGCTCGATCGGCCAGACGCTGGCCGCGCAAGACCTCTGCACCGGCGTGCGCGCCTATCGCCGTGTGCACCACATGCAGGCCGGCGTCGGCCATTACGGCGTGTTCTCGGGCAAGCGCTGGAACAACGAAATCTATCCGCTGCTGCGGGATTTCGTGCACGTGAACTCCTGAAGCCGCGCCAAATTTCTTTCAGCAGGATTGGACAAGGCAGCGCTGCTTTGGGAAAGACGCTGGCGCTGCACCAGACCTAAAACCTGGCCATGCCGCTCGCCCCGGAGGCCAAGCCATATCCGAACTTCCCACCCCAGCTGCAACACCCGCCGCGGTCGTCGAGGCATTGAAGGCGGTCGCAGGCAATCCGCCGAAGGTGCGCGCGAGCTTCGCTAAGGGGCGATGTGTGCGCGGAACCTACGCCCCGTCCGACCGCGCGGCAGAGGTTACGCGATCGCTGAGCTTCACCAAGCCCTCGCGTGTGCTCGCGCGCTTCTCCGTCGGCGGCGGCAATTCCGGGGTGACCGACACCGACAACCTCGTGCTGCGCGGCTTCAGCTTCAGGCTTGGCGACGACGCCCATCGCTCGGACATCCTGACGGAAACCGCTCCGGTGCATTTTGCACGGACGCTCGACCAGATGCTCGCCTTCCTCGAGGCGCACATTCCGGGCGCGGACGGCAAGCCTGACATCGAGAAGGTCCGGGCCTTTTCCGCGGACAATCCTGAAACACTGAACCAGGCGAACTACCTCGCGGCACGCCGGCTGCCCGGCAGCTTTGCCGGCACGACCTATTGGGGCGTGCACGCCTTTCCCGCGACGAACGCGAAGGACGAGACCCGCTTCATCAAGTTCAAGGTCGCGCCTGTCGGCGGCGACGTCACCTTGAGCGAGGACGAAGCCAGGACGAAGTCGGCCGATTTCCTCCATGACGATCTCGCGCGGGGAATCGCAGCCGGCGATGTCCGCTTCAACGTGATGGCCTTGCTCGACCGTCCCGGCGATCCCACCATGGACGTGACCCTGCGATGGCCGGACGAGGACAACCGTGAGCAGGTGCGGCTGGGGACGATCGTCATCACCAGCCTCGAGGCCAACGAGGCCTGCGACGGCTCCATCTTCAATCCCGCCAATCTTGCCGACGGCATCGGCCATCCGCCGGACGAGATCTTTGCGGCGCGCCGCACGGCCTACACAATCTCGCTGTCGAAGCGCCGGTAAATTCAAGTCTTGTCCCGTCCGCCATCCGTTTCGCGGCGCCACGCGCCCGGACTGACACCGACGATGGACGAGAACACGCGGGTGAAATGGCTCTGATTGGCAAATCCGGCCGAGATGGCAATCTCGGACAACGGCAGGTCGCGGACTGTCATGAGTTGCTTGGCCGCCTTCACGCGCTGCTGGAGCAGCCATTGATGCGGCGGCAGGCCGGTGGAGATCCGGAATGCGCGTGAGAAGTGGCTGACCGACAGGCCAAGCTCGGTCGCGATCAGCTGTAGCGCGATCTTGCCCGAGAGATCGGAATCGAGCCGGTCACACGCACGCTTCACCTGCCATGGCGCGAGACCGCCGCGGCTCGGTTCTGCGGCTGGCTTCAGCCCACCATAGGTCTGGGCGACATGGGCGGTGAGCGCGAGCATCATGTGATCGACGAAAAGCTGGTTGGTCTCGTCGGGCCGACGCAGTCCGTGCTGCAACGAGGCGCCGACATGTCGAACGACTTCGTCGTCATGACCGACACCGGGCTCGTAGCTGAGCTCGCCAACGCGCGGCCCGCCCGGTTGCCTGGCAACGCTGTTGAGCGCCGAGCGCGGCAAATAGAAGAAGAGCGAGTGAAACGGCTTGTCGATCACATAGCGCGGATCGCGCTTGAGGTCGTACAGATAGGTCGCACCTGCGCGAACATCCGCTTTGGTGACACAGCGGCCCTCCTCCCAGCATTCGCAATCCGGATAGTCGCGGAGTTTCAGGCTGAGGAGATAGGCATCTTCCGCCGCCAGCGAGCCGGAAATATCCGGTGTCGGATCGTCGTTGCGGACTTCGGTAACCGCGAGCTCGGCGCTGTGCAGCGAACGCGTGATCAGGACCGGTGCTTGCTTCGAGCGAAGGCCCTGCCCGAGCCTCTGCCCGTAGACGCCTGCTTGTGTCATTCTAGCAAATCCATCCGAAGGCACGTCTTCGCCGGCCCTCCCGAGATCCGCGCATTATCGGAGATCGCCGGCCGACGGTCCAGCTGCAGCGCATAACACGAAGCCGTCGCGGCGGGCGGGTGCAGCGGGCCGCGACGCGATGATTTCATTGTGATTTCAGCGTGATGTCACCGGCCCGGCATGGCGAAGGACAACACCGTTGACCTGCCAGACAGATTGCTGCGCGACTTCATCGTGCATTTCGGAAATGATTTGCGGCCTGCGCACGTCAGGCGGACCATTCCTCGCCCCAGACCTGGACGACGTGGCCCGGCGACACCTCGCGATATTGGCGCACGGGCGGCTGGTAGTCGGGCGCGCGCACCGGGCTTCTGATCTCGTCGTTCGCTACCTCGCGCCTGGTGCCGCGGCGCGCTGGATCGGGCACCGGCACGGCCGCCATCAGCTTCTTCGTATAGGGATGCTGCGGATTCCCGAACAAGGCCGCGCGCGGACCGGTCTCGACGATCTCGCCGAGATACATCACCGCGACGCGATGGCTCATGCGCTCGACCACCGCGATATCATGGGAAATGAAAAGATAGGCAAGTCCCATGCTGGCCTGAAGATCCAGCATCAGATTGACGACCTGCGCCTTGACCGAGACGTCAAGTGCCGAGACCGCTTCGTCCGCGACGATCAGCTTCGGTCCGAGTGCAAGCGCGCGGGCAATGCAGATGCGTTGACGCTGGCCGCCGGAAAATTCGTGCGGAAAGCGCGCGGCCATATCGTCAGTGAGACCAACGCGAACGAGCAAATCGGCGACCTTCTCCCGCGCCTGCGACGCGGTGGCGAGCCCGTTGGCGAGCAACGGGGCCGCAATCGCCGTTCCCACCGACATGCGCGGGTTGAGGCTCGCGAACGGATCCTGGAACACGATCTGCATCTGCTTGCGAAAGTCACGCAAGGTGCGGGCATTCATCGCCAGCACATCCTGCCCGTCGATCAGAACGGTGCCGCTGTCCGGCTCCGTCAGCTTGAGAATGGAGCGGCCCGTCGTCGACTTGCCGCAGCCGGATTCGCCGACCAGCGCCAGCGTCTCCCCGGCGCGCAAGGTGAAGGAGACGTTCTCGACCGCATGGACGCGGCCCGAGACCTTGCCGAACAGGCCCGAGCGGATTGGAAAGCGCGTCGTGAGGTTGGAGACCTCGAGCAGCGGTCGCTCGGCAATCGAGACCGTATCGGGCGTCTCCGCCGGCTCGTCCGAGGTTCCCGTCAGCTTGTCGACGATCGGAAAGCGCATCGGCCGCGTCCGCCCGTCCATCGAGCCGAGGCGTGGCACGGCGGCGAGCAGTGCTCTTGTGTAGGGATGCGAAGGGGCTCCGAAGATGCGCGAGGTCCGGTCGGTTTCCACCGCCTGGCCGCCAAACATCACCACGGTGCGGTCCGCGATCTCGGCCACCACGCCCATGTCGTGGGTAATGAAGAGGATCGACATCTCCTCTTCCTGCTGAAGCTCCTTCAGAAGCTCCAGGATCTGGGCCTGGATCGTGACGTCGAGCGCTGTGGTCGGCTCATCCGCGATCAGCAGCCTCGGCTTGCAGGCCAGCGCCATCGCGATCATCACGCGCTGGCGCATGCCGCCGGAGAAGCGATGCGGATGCTCGTGGAAGCGCGATTTTGCAGCGGGTATCCGAACACGATCGAGCAAGCGGATGGTCTCGGCCTCCGCCGCCGCGCGCGACAGGCCGCGGTGCTGGATCAGTGCTTCCGCAATCTGGAAGCCGATCGTCAGCACCGGATTGAGGCTCGTCATCGGCTCCTGGAAGATCATAGCGATGTCGTTGCCACGAACATCCTTCATGCTCGCTTCGGGCAGCGTCAGCAGGTCGCGGCCGGCAAGCCGGACGCTGCCTTCGACGCGGCCGTTCTCCTTCGGAATGAGCCGCATGATCGAGAGCGCGGTGACGCTCTTGCCCGAACCGGACTCGCCAACGATCGCCACGGTTTCCCCCGAGGCAATATCGAACGACACGTCGCGGACGACGGGACTCCATTGCCGTTCGCGGAGGAAGGACGTCGTCAGGCCTGAGACCGACAGCACCGGCGACGGCGCGTTGGCAGCGACTTGATCAGCTCCGCTTGCGCCCATGCTCATGCCGGTGTCCTAATAGCCACGAGTACGGTCGACACGCCCCGGCAGCACTTCACCGCGACGGTGGCGTGCGATCACGTCCAGCACGAAATCGACAGCCGCATCCGGCGTCGTCATGCTGGCATTGTGCGGCGTGACCAGGATGCGTGGGTGGCTCCAGAAAGGGTGGCCCGCAGGCAGCGGCTCCGGCTCGGCGACATCGAGGACAGCACCCGACAACGCGCCGCTGTCGAGCGCCGCGAGAAAGTCGGCTTCGACCAGATGCGGGCCACGCCCGACGTTGACCAGCGACGCGCCGCGCGGCAGGCGCGCGAACAGATCCGCATCCAGGATGCCGCGGGTCTCATCGGTCAGAGGCAGCAGGCAGACGAGAATGTCGGTCTGCGCAAGGAAATCCGGCAACGTCTCCATGCCCGAATAACAGGTGACGCCGTCGATCTCGCGCGGCGAGCGATTCCAGCCGAGAAGCGGAAAGCCGAACGCCTTGAAGCGGTCGAGCACGGCCTGGCCGAGCTGGCCGAGCCCCATCACGCCGACGCGACGACGTTTGGCCGGCGTGATCCGGATCTCGCGCCAGACCTGTTCCTTCTGCTGGCCAATGAAGTGCAGGAGATCGCGATGCAGCGCGAGCACAGCCATGGTGACGTATTCGACCATCGTCTCCGCGATGCCCGGCTCCAGCATGCGCACCAGGGGAATGTGCGGCGGAACTTTTGACGCGTCGAACTGATCGACACCCGCGCCGACCGAGAAGACCAGCTCGAGATTGGGGAAAGTCGTCGCGATGTCGTCCGGCGGCACCCACGCCACGAGATAGCGGACGTCAGCGGGATCGCCGATGTCGGGCCAGAGCCGAAACGGAACATCGGGCGCGCGCTCGGCGAAGAAGCCCGCCCACTCAGCGCCCCGAACCATGTTGGCCTTGTAGAGAACCGTCATGCTGCAAGACCCTCAGAACGGGCTGACCGGCGCGAGCCGGCGGCCGTCGATCAGGCGCTTGTGGCTGTAGGCCACGGGATCGACCAGCGGCGTCGCGCCCGTCACGATGTCGGCGGCGAGCTTGCCGGCCGCAGGACCGATGCCAAAGCCGTGGCCGGAGAAGCCGGTGGCCAGGAAGAAGCCGGGCATGGCGTCGACCGGCGAGATCACCGGAATGGTATCCGGCGTGCAGTCGATCGTACCGCCCCAGGCTTCCGCGATCTCGATGTCCTTCAATTCAGGGTTCGACTTGATCAGCGAAGCCAGCGCGGCATTGACCAGCGACATGTCAGGCGCGGGATCGCGCACGCGCTCGGTCTCGAACGGCGACGGCTTGTCCAAGCTCCAACTGGTGCCCCGCATGAGCTGGTCGAAGAAGGATTTGCCGAATGACAGTTTCAACCCGTTCTTGCGATGCAGATAGGTCGGCCAGAAGGTTCGCGCGTAGCGGAACAGATCGGGCGACAGTTCGACCGTACCGCGGTTGCGCAGCGCCAGGGTAAAGCCGCCGTCGAGCCGGCGGCGGATGCAATAGAAATCGGTGCCGAGCGCGCCGGAGGTAATCTCCGGCCCCGGCGTGGTCCGGCACGCGGTGGCGTTGACGAGGCCAATCGGCAGCTCGATGCCGTGGCGTCGGCAGAACAGCGACGACCAGGCGCCGCCGGACAGCAGCACCGATTGCGTGCGAATGGTGCCCTTCTCGGTGACGACGGCGCTCACCCGTCCGCCCTGCGTCTCCAGTCCGCGAGCCGCGCAGCCCTGATGAATGGTGACGCCGTGTTTTCGGGCGGCGGTCGCAAGCGCAGGCACGGCCATCGAGGGCTCGGCGCGCCCGTCACTCGGCGTGTGCAGGCCGCCCACCCATGTCTCGGAATTGCCGGGCAGACGCTCGGCCACCTCGGCGGGCGTCAGGACGGTCGAGTGAACCTGCATGTCGCGCGCCGTTGCGGCCCATCGCTCCCAGCTGGCGAGCTCGTCCTTGCTCTTGGTCAGGAACAACACGCCGGTGCGGCGGAAGCCGGCATCGACGCCGGCGTCGTTCTGCATGTCTTCCCACAGGCGCAGCGCCTCGCGGGCCAGCGGGATCTCCTCACGCGCGCGGCCCTGCTGACGGCACCAGCCCCAATTGCGGCTCGACTGCTCGCCGCCGACATGGCCCTTCTCGACCAGGGCGACGGAGAGACCCTTCTTCGCGAGATGATAGGCCGCGGACACGCCGATGACGCCGCCGCCGATGACGACGACGTCAGCCTGCTGAGGCAGCTGTTCGTCGCTATTTATACGGGTGAGCGGCGGGGACATGGGGCACTCCTGGAAATCAGCTCGATCGAAGCTCGTCGGCTTGTCATGGGATGTTCATTCGCGGATCGAGCGCGTCACGCAGGCCGTCGCCGAGAAAATTGAAGCTCGTCACCGCCAGCGTGATGGCGAGGCCCGGCGCAATCGCGAGCCAGGGCGCGCTGGTAAGATAGATCTGCGCGTTGTTGAGCATGTTGCCGAGGCTCGCGGCCGGCGGCTGGATGCCGTAGCCGAGATAGCTGAGATAGGACTCCAGCAGGATCGCCTTGGCGACATTCAGCGTCGCCGCCACCACGATCGGCGCGATCGCATTGGGCACCAGCTCACGGAACATGATCCGCAGGCTCGACGAGCCGAACGCGAGTGCAGCAACCGCAAACTCGCGTTCCCGCAGCGAGCGCACCTGAGCCTCGACGACGCGGGCCACCCACATCCAGGCGGTTGCCGCGATCAGAACGGTGGTGGTGACGAAGCCGGGCTCGATGAGCGCCGCGAGCGCAAGCAGCAGGAAAATGGTCGGAAAACACAGCATGGCGTCGACGAGCCGCATCAGCACGGCGCCGACCACCCCGCCATAGAAGCCGGCGAAGGCGCCGACGGCGATGCCCACCGCCATCGCGATCACCATCGCGACGAAGCCGATCGACAGCGAGACGCGCGCGCCCATCATCAGACGCGCCAGCACGTCGCGGCCGAGTTCGTCGGTACCGAGGATGTGCGCGCCGGAAATCGGCGGCGCGAACCGCTTCATGATGTCGATATAGGTGTCGTCGAACGGCAGCAGATAGGGACCGAAGGCCGAGCCGAGGACGAGCACGAGAATGATCACGGCGCCAGCGAGCGCGAGCCGGTGCCGGCGGAAGCGCCGCCAGGCGGCTTGGCCCGGCGCAAGCTGAACGGTCGAGAGGGCTGCGCTCGTCATCGCCTAGCCCACCCGTATCCTGGGATCGACGACGGCATAGAGGATGTCGGCGAGCAGGGAGCCGATCAGCACCATCATTGCCGAGAACATCAAAATGCCCATCACCACGGGGTAGTCGCGATAGCCGATGGAATCGAGAAACAGGCGCCCCATGCCGGGCCAGGTGAACACGGTTTCGGCGACCAGCGCGCCGCCGAGCAGCGTCGGAAACTGCAGGCCGGCAACGGTGATCATCGGCAGCAGGGCGTTGCGCAGCGCATGCACGGTGAGAATGCGCCATTCCGGCATGCCCTTGGCGCGCGCGGTGCGGATGTAGTCCTGGTTGATGACTTCAAGCATCGAGGAGCGCATGAAGCGGCCCCACATCGCGGTCTCGACCAGCGCCAGCACCAGGGCCGGCGCGATCAGATGATGCAGAAGGTCGAGGAAGGAGCCGTCGCCGACGGTCTCGCGGTTGCCGGCCGGTAGCCAGCCGAGCTTCACCGAAAAGACATAGATGGTGACGAGGCCGAACCAGAAGGTCGGGATCGACAGCGCGATCATGGCGCCGACGGTTGCGAGCGAATCGAACAGAGAATAGCGGCGGAGCGCGCCGAGCACACCGATCCAGCAGCCAAGCAGTACGGCGATGATGGTCGCTGTCGCCATCAGCTCCAGCGTGGCGCCGAGATGCGACGAGATCACCGCCAGCACCGCCTCGCCGTCGCGATACGAGCGGCCCCAATCGCCGCTCAGCATCCGGCCGAACCAGTCGAGGTACTGGATCGGCAGCGAACGATCGAGGCCAAGCTGCCTGGTGACGCGATCGAGATCCTCCTGCGTCATCTGCGCGGACGCAGCGAATTGCGAGAGCGGACCGCCGGGCGCCAGATGCAGGATGGCGAAGCCGATCGCGGACACGATCACCAGCAGCATGATCGCCTGCGCCAGGCGATTGGCGACGTAACGAGCCATCTCAGGCGATCTCGCGCACCTGAACCATCAGGCCCAATACCATTCGCGGATGTTCCAGCAGTTGATCGACATGTTGATGTTGGGGCGGAAACCTTGCAGCCCTTCCTTCACGCCTTCGGCGATGAAGCCCTGGAACAGCGGCAGGATCGCGAGGTCGTCGCGGATGAGCTTTTGCAGATTGCCATAGGTCGTCTTGCGCTGCGCCAGATCGAACTGCTTGGCACCTTCGGCGAGAAGCCGATCCGCCTCCGGGTTGCGATACTGATAGGTGTTGTAGCCGCGGCCACCCTTGGCAGGGATGGCGCCGGAGCCAAAGCGGGGCGTCACGTCGGGGTCGCTGCCGAGCATGAAATTCACCCCCACGATCACCGAGTTGAATTTCGATTGCTGCCAGAAGTCGCCCCAGATCACGGCGGCCGGCATGTTGTTGACGCGCATCGCGGCACCGATCGCGCGCCAGTCCTGGATCAGCAGCTGCTGGGTCTGCTCGCGCACCGCGTTGCCCGACGTCGTGGAATTGGTGAATTCGAGTTTGACGCCGCCCTTCTCGCGCACGCCGCCGGAGCCGCGGACCCATCCCGCTGCATCTAACAGTGCGTTGGCTTTGACGGGATCGTATTTGTGCTGCGGCAGTCCCTGCTGGAACGACCATGCCTGCTGCGGCACGAAGCTTTCGGTCAGCGTCGGCAGGCCGTAGTTCAGCGCGTCGATGATCGCCTGCTTGTTGATCGCGAAATAAAGCGCCTCGCGCACGGTGCGGTCCGCCAACGCGCCGAACTCCAGATTGGGCGCGATGTGCTCCACCGACGACGTCGAGGAGACGAAGATCTTGCGGCCCTTCAACGTCTTCGCCTCCTGCACGAAGTTCGGCAGAATGCCTTGCAGGCCGGTGTAGTCGACCTGCCCGGTGCGGAACTGGGTGTAGAGCACGGTCAGGTCGGGAATATATTTGAAGACCACGCGTTCGACGTACGGCCCCTTGCCGTGGTAGCCGGTATGGGCATTCAACTGAATGTGGTCGCCCGGCACGCGCTCGCCCCAGCGGAACGGCCCGGTGCCGACAGGCGCGTTGTGGAACGGCGACGCGTTCGGATCGGTCACCTTCTCCAGGATGTGCTTGGGCACGATGAAGGTCAGGGATCCCAGGATCGAGATGTAGGGCGAATAGGGAGCTTCCATGCGCCAGTGAATCTCGTCGGGCGCGACGACCTTGATGTCCTTCACGAGACTATGGCCGACCCGGCTGCGCGCGCGGAAATCGGGGTTGTTGATCAGCTCGAGCGAGAACTTCACGTCCTCGGCCGTGAACGCCGTGCCGTCGTGCCATTTCACGTCGCTGCGGAGCTTGATCTTCCAGGTCAGGCCGTCGGCCGACAGGCCGCCATTCTCGATGGTCGGGACCTCGCGGGCGAGATCGGGAACGAACTTGCCATCGGGATCGATGAACCAGAGCGGCGAGAACACCTGCCACCAGATGCCCTGGTCGACCTCGATACCCGGCATCAGGGGATGAAAGACCGTCGGCTCCTGCGACAGCGCCGCGATCACCTGCCCGCGCGGCTTGTCGGGCGGACTGGTCGGGCGTTCGGTCTGCGCAAATGCGCTGCCCGAAAGCGTCCATCCCGCCGCGGCGCCTGCGCCGAGCTGAAAGATCTGACGGCGATTCGGATTGCCGAGATGCAGTGCTCCAACGCCGAACTTCCCGGTGTCGTCCGCCATGACCACTCTCCGTTTTCGCACGCGGCACCGTCTCCCGCGCCCCGAGATCCCCGGCAAAGGGACAGGAGTGGGCTTTAGTGCTTCTAAATTTTTCTATCAAAAGTTCATCACGACTAAATACAGCTGTCAATCGCATTGCTAGGATGCGCGACCTTTTCACTCCGACTGATGCTCCGGACCGTCCTTGTCCGGGGCTGAGGTGATGCATGGGAGAGCGACATGGATGGTCGCGGCGAGATCAACGATCCGAAGGATGCCCCGGAGATCGAGACCGACGATGCGGTCGACCAGCGCCTCGGCGAGACCGTGCGGCTGCTGCGCCAGCGTGCGGGCCTGTCGATCCAGGACGTCGCCAACAAGACCGGCCTCTCCAACGGCATGATCAGCCAGCTCGAACGCGCGCGCGCCATGCCGTCGATCCGCACGTTGCGCCTGCTCAGCATCGCGCTCGATGTTCCTATCTCCTATTTCTTCGAGACCACCGATCCCGCCGACGTGCAGCGCTACATCGTGCGCAAGAACAGCCGGCGCCTGCTGCGGCTCACCGCCAGCGGAGTCGTCAAGGAAGCGCTGACGCCGGCAGACAAAGGCCAGCTCGAACTCTACGAGCTCACGCTCAATCCCGGCGCCTCGTCCGGCACCGACTTCCTGCAGCACACCGGCGAGAAGGCGGGCTATATCCTCTCGGGGAGCCTGCGGCTGTGGCTCGACAACCAGGCCCATCTGCTCGAGGCCGGCGACAGCTTTCGCTTTCCGAGCATCGTGCCGCATATGTTCGACAACCCGACCCAGCAGACCGCCCGCGTGATCTGGGTGACGACGCTGCGCCAGACCGATTCGCCGGCAGGTTGAAGCGCCGCCAACCCGGCACCACCGCAAATTGCCCCTCGACGCCGCCGCGCGGAATCTGTAGCTCACATCTGTCGCTGACGTGGAGCCGGACATTGACAGGGCGGACACGGGGGGCCGCGACTGACGCGTTGGTGTGAGACCATGAAACTCAGGGGGCTTCTGACACTCGCGATGGCCGCGCAGGTCATCGTGACCGCGGCGGCTCTCCTTGTCTCCTATGCCGCGACCGGAACCGGGTTCGGCATTGCCCAGATCGTCGCCCTGCTAGCAAGCGGCGCCATTGCCGTCCTGCTCGCTGGTCTGTGCACGCGCGCGATCGAAAACACGCAGGAAAAACGTGCCGCCGCGCAACTGGCCGAGCAGGCGCAGGCCAGCGCACAGATGACGCAAGCCGTCATCAAGACCGCGCTCGACGCCTTCATTCAGACCGACCAGAGCGGCATCGTGCTGGAATGGAGTCTTCAGGCCGAGGCCCTGACCGGATGGACGCGCAAGGAGGCACTCGGCACCGATGTAGTCAACCTCCTCATCGCCGAGCCGCTGCGCGACGGCTTCAGGCAACGCATGATGCGGCTGCTGCCGGAATTGTCGGATACGCCGATCGGCATCCGGTTCGAAGCGACCCTGCTGCACCGGGACGGCGACGAGATCCTGATCGAGGCCTCCAGCACGGCGCTCCGCATCGGGGAGCGCACTCTCATCAACAATTTCGTCAAGGACGTTACCCAGAAGCGCGCCGCCGCGGAGCAGCTGATCCAGGCCCAGAAGATGGAAGCGATCGGCCAGCTCACCGGCGGCATCGCGCACGAATTCAACAACATGCTCACCGTGATCACGGGCACGATCGAGATCCTCGCCGACGCCGTGAAGGACAATCCGCCGCTCGCGACCATCACCAAGCTGATCAGCGACGCCGCCGATCGCGGCGCCGCGCTGACGTCGAGCCTGTTGTCGTTTGCCCGCAAGCAGGCGCTCAAGCCGGCCGAGAGCGACATCAACGTACTGCTCGAAGAGCTCGCAAAGCTGCTGCTGGCAACCTTCGACAAGAAGATCGAAATCGTGACCCGGCTCGACGGCAACGTCTGGCTCGCCCTCGTCGACCGCGGCCAATTGAGCTCGGCACTTCTCAACCTCGCGATCAACGCCCGCGACGCGATGCTGGACGGCGGCAGACTGACGCTGACGACGCGCAACGTCGTGTTCGGCGTCCGCGAGGCCGTGGCGGTCGGAGCCGGCTATGCCGGCGACTATGTCGAGATCGAGATCGCCGACACCGGCACCGGCATTCCGCCGGCCATTCTGGAGCGGATCTTCGATCCCTTCTTCTCGACCAAGGACGTCGGCAAGGGCACGGGGCTTGGGCTCAGCATGGTATTCGGATTCATCAAGCAGTCCGGCGGCGGCATCAAGGTCGCTTCCGAAGAAGGACGCGGCACCATTTTCACGATCTACCTGCCGAAGGCGGAGGCGAGCACGCTTCGCCCCACCGGCTATGACGAGCGCAAGGTCGTGGGCGGGACGGAAACCATCCTCTGTGTCGAGGACGACCGCGACGTCCGCCAGTACGTTACGGTCCAGCTCGAAAGCCTCGGCTACAAGGTCATCCCGGCCGCCAATGCGGCCGAGGCACTCGCCATCTCGGCCGAAGGCACGCCCTTCGACCTGCTCTTCACCGACATCGTGATGGCCGGCACATTGAATGGACGAGAGCTCGCCGACGAGATGGTGGCAGCGCGCCCCTCGCTGCGGGTGCTGTTCACGTCGGGCTATGCCTACGACGCCCCGCATGCGCAGGGACGCGCCACCAAGGGCGCGCCGCTTCTGACAAAGCCCTACCGGAAGGCCGAGCTCGCGCGCATGCTGCGCCGCTCTCTCGACACCGCCGTCGACGACGCGGGCGATCCGATCCCGACGCCCTATTCCGTGCAGGCCGATCTCGAAGGCTTTCTGCGCAGGCAGGCGGCTGAACGCGACAGGCGTTAGTGCGAGTCTTGCGCATGGACAGCGCATGGTTGCTGCGCAACACTCCACGTCAGTTACAATCCCATTGGAGGCGAGCCATGACTGCACTCGAAAAGGGCATCACCGCGAACGGTACGGGCTATGGCGGCAAGACCTGGAACATCCTCGGCCAGGTCTACTTTCCGAAGGCCGTCACCGAGTCCACCTTCGCGTTCGAGACCAACAGCGAGCCCGGCCAGTTCGTGCCGGTGCACATCCATCCGACCCAGGACGAATTCATCCTGGTGCAGGAAGGCACGCTCGACCTAAAGCTCGATGGCAAATGGGTGAAGGCCCATGCCGGCGACCTCGTGCGCCTGCCGCGCGGGATCCCGCACGGCTATTTCAACAAATCCGACAAACCGGCCCGCGCATTGTTCTGGGTCTCGCCGATGCAGAAGCTGGAGGCGCTGTTCAATCAGCTCCATGACCTGACCGACCCGGCCGAGGTCGTGCGCATCTCGGCGCTGCACGAGGTCGACTTCCTGCCGCCCGAAGCCAACGACTAGGCTACGATCCCCCGACCGACGAATCGTTAGGGGAACTGGCCATGCCTGCACGACGTCAACTCCTCGCCATCGGGGCGCTTGGGCTGCTCCTTACGACGTTCGTCCCGAGCCGGGCGCAAACGCTCACCGCCAGGCAATCGGAAGCGGTTGCGACCTACGAGCGTGCGCTCGGCGATTTCAAATCCATTCTCTCCGAGCGGCGCCGCCAGATCGAGGCGAAGCAGCCGCTGCCGAACCTGCCGGGCCAGGCGCTGTATCTGGCACGCGTCGCCGTGATCAGTGCTTACAAGGATCTCACCGATGCCATGCCGTCGCGGATCGGCAGGCCCAACAAGTTCGAGATACCACCGGCCTATTTCGATGCCGACATCGAGCCGCTGGTCGACGAATACTCAAAACTGTTCGACATCATGGAAGCGCCGCCGGCCGGCGCGCAGGACTCGGCGACGCCGTTCAAGGACGTGGTCGATCTCGCGGTCGCGATCGCGCGAGCCAAGGGACTTGCGCCTGGCCACGCCGAAGCCGCGGGCCGGATCAGCCTCGGGCTGTTCTTCGCCGAGACCAACGGCAAGCAGAACGTCCGCAACGGACGCTCGAACACCTATATGGGCAGCTTCCAGACCGGCCCGTCCGAGGATCGCAACGGCCGCAGGAAATGGGAGGCCATCAAGGGCGAGATCGCGGCGGCCGATCCCGACTTGAGCGCGCGCGACGACAAGGAGGAGGCGCGGGCCCGCGGCACCGATCATCGCTTCAATCACTGGACCAACGTACGCGACGGGCTGATGAACGCGCATGCAGATATTTTCCGGGAGATCCCGGGGATCGTGAAGACGCTGCCCGACCCGATCGACCAGATGAAGCTGTTCGAGCTGATCCAGATCATTCCCACGCCGACGCGGGCGGCGCTCAAGTCCGTCGATCTCCTGAACTACAGGGTGTCCAGTCCGACCATCATGAAGCACCTGCGCAACAACAGCATCTTCGCATTCGGACGGGCCGACCGGGCGCGCACCTCGGCGAGCTTCCGGGAAATCCTTGGCGCGATGTGGCTGTTCAAGCGGAAATTCGAGAAGGCGATGGCGAAATATGCGGAGATCAAGCCGCGCTGAGGGGCAGCTTGCTCGCCGCATGGCACGAGGGTGAGAGGCGCCAGCCCGCGGGCATCCGCACTGCGGAGCCGTTGGGCCTGCCCCACTCCAACGAGATCGGCGCGTTCTTTGTGAGATTGTTGTCATGGGCCTCGCCCAAAATCCAACGCTCGTGGCGACGTAGACTCCTGCCGCACCACAGCGCTCCGAAGGGTCATCAAAGGCGCTTGGTGAAATGGTAGCGACGAATGCCACCACCCACGGTCTTGTTGCTGGCGGCATCGGCAATCTCTTCGCGCACGCTTCGGTATCCCGCGTTTCGATACAGAGCCAGCGCGTCCCGCTGAAGCTCCGACGTGCTCAGCTGCAGTTGCTGCCGATTTCGCCGGCGGCATTCATCCTCCGCGAACGCCAGCATCTTTCGCGCAATTCCCTGGCGCCGCAAGCCGGGAGCGACGTACATGCGCCGCAACTCCATCGCATGCTCGCCTGAGGCCTCCAAACCGAACATGCCGACGATCTCGCCGTCGGCAACGGCGACCCAGAAACCGCCGTTCCGGCTTGCATAATAATCCGCGAGCCGATCAATCTCTTCGGCGAGCGAGCGGACGATATAGCGTTCAAACTCCTCCGCCATATGCGTCGGAGCCAATAGACGATTCACCCGGATGAACAGCTCGCGCACGGCAGCGGCATCAGGCGGCGCGAAGGCGCGAATCTCAATCTCTCTTGTCATAGAGGCGCTGCCGCCGCTACTCGGTTCTTATAGGCGAATCCTTCAGGCCGTTGTTGTCATAGGCCTTGCGCAAGGTGCCGTTCGTCACCGCCTCGTTCATGAACTTGGCGGCGAAGGTCAGCGCTTGGGGATGGCCGAGCGGCACAGCGACCGCGGTGACGGTCTTCTTGAACGTCTCGTCGAGCACGCGCGTGCCCGGAATCTTCTGCGCCATCTTGTTGAGCTGGTCGCGCGACAGCGCGAAGGCATCGATCTCGCCGCTCTTCAGGAGGCCGAAGATCTCGTCATAGGTCTGGTAGCCCGTGACCTTCGCGTTTTTCAAATGCGCGACCGCGCCGCGCATTGTGGTGGTCGCGTTGACGGCCGCGACCTTGATGCCCACCTGGTCAAGCGTGGCAAAGTTACTGACGCTCGAACCGGCCTTGACAATGTAGGTGGCGTCCGCGACCTCGTAGATCGGGCCGAACATCATCCTGGTCTCGCGCTCGGGGTCCTTGGGGAGCCAGGTGACGTCCCATGTGCCTTTGCCGGCGGCATCGGTGATCTGGCCGGAATTCTGGTGCACGACATATTCGACGGGCACGCCGAGCTGCGCGGCCATCTCCCTGCCGAGATCGACGGGAACGCCGGCATAGCCGGCCTCGGTCTTGGTGGACCAGAACGCGCCGCCCGCCGGGCTGATCGCGATTGCGACCCGCAGCTTGCCGGTCGGTGCGATCTCGTCCTTCAGACCATCGGCTAGCGCGGGCATGGCGACCGCCGCTGCGAGAACGAGGCCGGCAAGGACCGACTCAAGCACCGACATAAGAGACGTGGGCATGTCATGATCTCCCGACCTTTTCTTCTTTTATTCTTCTCTTGTTCTTCCCGACTGCTTCGCGCGTCGTCGCTCGGCCTTGACTCAATTCTGGTCGATCGTGCACGCGATGAAAAGCGGTTTGTGATGGCAAAACTGCCAAAGGCCACAGCGCGATCTGCAGTGCAAGGCCGACGACTGCCATGGCTATGGTGTTCCACGGCCGGGCATTTGTTGGTAGCCTCCCGCCCCGACAGACAGTAACCGGGGGCCACCGAATGACCTGCGCGAATCCCGCATCTCCCGCACGGCGCAACCGAGCCTGGAGACATGTCGGGCGGGCACTGGCCGCCGCGATGGCCGTCGCCGCGCTCGCCGGCTGCGAGGACAAGAACAGTTTCGTCGCGCCGCCCCCGCCCAAGGTGGACGTGGCTACGCCGGTGCAGCGCCCGGTGACGCGCTATGTCGAGGCCACCGGCAACACCGCGCCGGTCAAGAGCGTCGATCTCGTCGCGCGCGTGCAGGGCTTCCTGCAATCGATCGACTACCAGGACGGCACCTTCGTCAAGCAGGGCACCCAGCTGTTCACGATCGAGCCCGAAACCTACAAGCTCAAGCTCGAACAGGCGCAAGCGGCCGAAGCCGGTGCGCAGGCCTCGCTCCGGCAGGCGGAGGCCGACTACAAGCGGCAGGCCGAACTGGTGCAGCGCCAGGCGGTCTCGCAGGCGACCCTGGACACTTCGACATCGAACCGTGACAACGCCCAGGCCAACCTGCAGCAGGCCCAGGCCAACACCAGGCTCGCCGAGGTCAATTACGGCTACACCAAGGTGAGCGCGCCGTTCGACGGCATCGTCAGCGCGCATATGGTCTCGATCGGCGAGCTGGTCGGCGTCTCCTCCCCGACCCAGCTTGCGACCATCGTCGCGATGGACCCGATCTGGGTGAACTTCACGGTCAACGAGCAGGACGTGCTGCGAATCCGGGCCGAGGCGCAACGGCGTGGCCTGACGCCGGCCGACCTCAAGCAATTCCCGATCCAGATCGGACTGCAGACCGAATCCGGCTATCCGCATGAAGGCCACCTCGACTATGTCGCGCCGACCATCAACACGTCGACCGGCACGCTCGCTGTGCGCGGCCTCGTGCCCAACGACAAGCGGGTGCTGCTGCCCGGCTATTTCGTCCGCGTTCGCGTGCCCTTCACCCAGGAGAAGGACGCCCTGCTCGTGCCCGACACCGCGCTCGGCAGCGATCAGGGCGGTCGCTATCTGCTGGTGGTCGGCAAGGACGACACCGTCGAGCAGCGCAAGGTGCAGATCGGTCCCGTCGACAACGGCCTGCGCGTGATCGAAAGCGGCCTGAAGCCGGACGACCGCGTGGTGACCGCAGGGCTGCTGCGGGTGATTCCGGGCCAGAAGATCGACCCTCAGGTGACGAAGATCGAGCAGCCGCAGGCGTCTGCCAAGTAAGTAGGGAGCGCCTGCCATGATCTCAAAATTCTTCATCGAGCGGCCGGTCCTCTCGAACGTCATCGCACTGCTGATGATCCTGATCGGCGGCGTCGCGCTGTTCAACCTCGCGATCGCGCAATATCCCGACGTGGTGCCGCCGACGGTGCAGGTCACCACGCGCTATCCCGGCGCCAGCGCCAAGACCGTGATCGACACGGTTGCCTTGCCGATCGAACAACAGGTCAACGGCGTCGAGGACATGCTCTACATGCAGTCCTACAGCGGCTCCGACGGCACCTATACGCTGACCGTGACCTTCAAGATCGGCACCGACCTGAACTTCGCGCAGGTGCTGGTGCAGAACCGCGTCTCCAGCGCGCTGTCGCAATTGCCGCAGTCGGTGCAGAACCAGGGCGTCACCGTGCAGAAGCGGTCGACCTCGATCCTGCTGTTCGTGACGCTGACTTCGCCGGACAAGACGTTCGACAGCCTTTATCTGAGCAACTACGCCACCATCAACCTGCGCGACGAGCTCTCGCGCCTACCCGGCGTCGGCAACGTCACCGTGTTCGGCGCCGGTCAGTATTCGATGCGGGTGTGGCTCGATCCGAACAAGTTGCAGGTCCGTGGCCTGGTGCCGCAGGACGTCATCCAGGCGATCCAGCAGCAGAGCCAGCAGGTCTCCGCCGGTCAGGTCGGCGCGCCGCCGACGCCGCCGGGTCAGGCGTTTCAGTATACACTCAACGTCAACGGCAGGCTCGACGACACCACCGAGTTCGAGAACATCATCGTCAAGTCGGGCACCAGCGGCGACGTCACGCGGGTGCGCGACGTCGGTTGGGTCGAGCTCGGCGCGCAGACCTACAGCCAGATCTTCTCGCTCAACAAGCAGCCGGCCACCGGCATCGGCGTGTTCCAGTCGCCCGGCGCCAATGCACTCCAGGTCGAGCAGGCCGTCGAGAAGAAGATGGCGGAGCTTGCAAAGGCGTTCCCGCAGGGCATGAAGTACGACACGCCGTTTGACACCACCAAATTCGTGCAGGCCTCGGTGCACGAGGTCTACATGACGCTGATCGAGGCCGGCCTGCTGGTGCTGGTCGTGATCCTGGTGTTCCTGCAGGACTGGCGCGCGATGCTGGTGCCGGCAACCACGGTGCCGGTGACCATCATCGGGGCGTTCGCCGCCATGGCCGCGCTCGGCTTCACCATCAACATGTCGACCTTGTTCGCGATCGTGCTCGCAATCGGCATCGTCGTCGACGACGCCATCGTCGTGGTGGAGGGCGCCGCGCACAACATCGAGCAGGGCATGAACGGCCACGACGCCGCGATCAAGGCGATGGACCAGTTGTTCGCGCCGATCGTCGGCATCACGCTGGTGCTGATCTCGGTGTTTTTGCCGGCGTCGTTCCTCGCCGGGCTCACCGGCCGCATCTATTCGCAATTCGCGCTGGTGATCGCGGCGACCGCGCTTCTGTCCGCCATCAACGCGGCGACGCTGAAGCCAACGCAATGCGCACTGTGGCTGCGGCCGACGGTGCCGCCGGAGCAGCGCAACTTCTTCT
This sequence comes from Bradyrhizobium sp. WSM4872, assembly GCF_055811715.1. Classification (NCBI taxonomy): domain Bacteria; kingdom Pseudomonadati; phylum Pseudomonadota; class Alphaproteobacteria; order Hyphomicrobiales; family Nitrobacteraceae; genus Bradyrhizobium; species Bradyrhizobium sp. WSM4872. The sequence continues at coordinate 35,627 of NZ_JBVVPT010000011.1, forward strand.
ATCGCGGCTTCAACGCGGTCTACAACCGCGTCGAGCGCGGCTACATCCGCCTGATCGGCGTGCTGTGCAGGAACAGCACGATCTCGGTCGCGATCGCACTGGTGCTGATCGTGATCGGCGGCTACGGGTTGTCGCGGGTGCCGACCGGCTTCCTGCCGATCGAGGACCAGGGCTATCTGATCGCCGCCGTGCAACTGCCCGACGGCGCCGCGCTGGGGCGGACCCAGAAAGTGCTCGACAGAGCGAGCGAGCTGATCAAGGACACGCCGGGAGTCCAGCAGGTCATCACCATTGCCGGCATCTCCGCGCTCGACAACAGCGCCAGCCTTGCCAACGCGGGCGTCGCCTACATCATCCTGAAGGACTGGGACGCGCGCAAAGGACCGGGCGAGGATCTGCGCTCGCTGGTCTACGGGCTGAACGACAAGCTCGCGGCCATCATGGAAGCGCGCACGCTGGTGCTGCCGCCACCGCCGATCCAGGGCATCGGCAACGCCGCCGGCTTCTCGATGCAGGTCGAGCTGCGCGATGGCAACAGCGATTTCGCCAAGCTCCAGGCCATCACGGGCGCGATGGTCAGCAACGGCCAGAGCCAGAGCGCGCTGCAGCGCGTCCAGTCCTCGTTCCGTTCCTCGGTGCCGCAATTCAACGTCGAGATCGACCGGATCAAGACCCAGACCCTGCACGTCACAACGGACCAGGTGTTCTCAGCGCTGTCGACCTATCTCGGCTCGTCCTATGTCAACCAGTTCAACAAGTTCGGCCGCGTGTTCCAGGTCTACACCCAAGCCGATCCCGCCTTCCGCGTCACCGAGCGCGATATCGCCAACATGATGGTGCGCAATTCGAACGGCGACATGATCCCGATCGGCACCGTCGCCACGATCACACCGGCCACCGGTCCGTCGCTGATCAGTCTCTACAATCTCTATCCCTCCTCGACCGTGATCGGCCTGCCGGCGCAGGGCTATTCGTCCGGCCAGTCGCTGAAATTGATGGAGGAGATCGCGGACAAGACGCTGCCGCCGGGCACGGGCTTCGAATGGACCGCGATGTCCTATCAGGAGAAGGCCGTCTCCAACCAGATCTACTGGGTGTTCGGGCTCGCCATGCTGCTGGTCTATCTCGTGCTCGCCGGCCAATACGAGAGCTGGTACGCGCCGATCTCGGTGATCCTGGCCGTGCCGCTGTCGTTGCTCGGCCCCATGCTGATCCTCAACGGCCTGAAGATCGACAACAACCTCTATTGCCAGATCGGGCTGATCCTGCTGATCGCGCTGTCGGCCAAGAACGCGATCCTGATCGTCGAGGTCGGGCTCGAGCTGCACGGCCGCGACGGCAAGCCGGTGCTGGAAAGTGCGATCGAGGCGGCGCGCGCCCGCTTCCGCCCGATCCTGATGACGTCGTTCGCCTTCATCCTCGGCGTGGTGCCGCTGGTGATCGCGACCGGCGCCGGCGCCAGCGCGCGCAAGTCGATCGGCATCACCGTGTTCTCGGGCATGCTGGCCTCGACCTGCCTTGCGGTGCTGTTCGTGCCGGCGTTCTTCGTGGTGGTGCAGCGCTTCGAGAACTGGCGTGCGTCGAAGAAGACGCCGAAGGCGGTGGCGGTGGCCGAGGTGAAGTCCTAGGCTTTCTCCGTGGACGTCGGCCGCGCCTCGCCGCTCGAGACCAGGAGCACCGAGACCTTCGCCTGCCTGAGCACGGCGTCGGCGACGCCGCCGAAGGAGAGGTGGTCGGCCTGGATGCGATCGACGCCCATCACCACGAGATCGACGTCGGTGGTCTCGATCTCGCGCAGGATCGCCGCTTCAGGCGCCCGGTTCGCGCGCAAGGTCGTGGTGATGTCGACCTCGTAGCGGGCGGCGAGATCGCTGGCGTCCTTCAGGATGCCGGCCTCCTGGCTCAGACCACGCGAGGCGCCGCGCTGCGCGCCCCTGTCGCGCGTCGTCGCGACATAGATCACCCGAAGCGAGCCTGATCCCGCCTGCGCCAGCGCGACCGCGACCTCGGCGCCGCGCTTGGAGACGCCGCTGCCGGAGACCGGAACGAGGATGTTGAGCGCCTCGGGCATCGGCTGCTTCAGGTGCTTGCCCTTGGCCGCCACGATCGCGAGCGGTCCTTCGAACTCCGCTGCGATGTCCTCGATCCTCCGGTCGAATCGATCCTTGGTGGCCACGACCTTGTCGATGCCGACGACAAGAAGATCGAAGCCCTTCTTCGCTTCGTCTCCGATCGTCTCACCGAGCCCGGATTTGCGGGCCCGCGTCGTGACATCGACATCGCGGACATCCTGGTCGCCGCTCGCTGATACCGCTTCGGCGGCTTTCTTCACCACCGCTTCGGGGCTTTCCTCTTCGTCGCGACCCTTCTCCTGCTCCTTGGCGCGCTTGCCGATGTGCAGCACGGTGATCGGCAGGCCGCGCATGCCGGCGATCAGGCCGGCGATGTGGGCGGCGAAGCTGGCATTGACGCTCTCGTCCACCGCGAGCAAGGGACGTTCGAGATTGGCGACGAAGCCGCGCCTCTCGAACTCTTCGCGCTCCAGGCGCTCCCTCTCCTCCTTGTTCATCGGCAGCTTCGCCAGCGCCGCGCGCAGCATCGGCGGCATGGCCATCGTGGTCACGATCGCCATGGTCACGATCATCGTGAACAGGTTCTGGCTGAGCACGCCGATCGAAAGACCGATGGTGGCGATGATCACCTCGGTCGAGCCGCGCGCGTTCATCCCGCTTGCGAGTGCCAGCGACTCCCGTGTGTTCAGCCCGCCCACGGTTCCGCCGACGAAGGCGCCCCCGAACTTGCCGACGCTGGCGATCACGACCAGCAGGCCGGTGAGCATCAGCAAATGGGGATCGCGCAGCACCGTGAGGTCGGCGCTCAAGCCGGCGAGACCGAAGAACACCGGCATGAAGAAGCTCGAGATCAATCCGCGCAGGCGCTCGTCGATCTGCCGCGTCAGGATCGGGGACTCTCCGACCAGAATGCCGGCGACGAATGCGCCGAGCACGGTATGCACGCCGATCAGATGCGTGATCAGCGCCATGGCGCACATCATCAGCAGGATCACCGTGATGACCGGCGCGGTGCTGACGAGAGTGTCGTTGGCCCACCGAATGAGCTGGAATGCCAGGCGGCGGCCGATGGTGAAGCTGATGGCGAGGAAGGCCAGCGTGCCGAGCACGGCTTTCGCCACCGAGGCGATATCCAGCGTACCGTGCGAGGCCAGGCTGAAGATGACGGCGATGATGATCCAGCCGATGGTGTCGTCGATGACGGCGGTGGCGACGATGATCTGGCCGACATTGCGGCGCATGAAGTTCATCTCGCGCACCACCACCGCGACGATCTTCACGGAGGAGATCGACAGCGCCGTGCCCATGAACAGCGACGCAACCAGGCGGGCTTGCGGATTCGGCAGCAGCGTATCCGGCAGGAACTCGCCGAGTGCAAAACCGCAGGCGAAGGGCACGAGGATGCCGGCGATCGAGATCGCGATCGCGGCCTTGCCGACCTTCCTGACCAGCTTGAGGTCGGTCTCCATGCCGGTCAGCAGCAACAGCAGCAGGATGCCGAACTGCGCGATGCCGTCGATCATCGCTTTCTGCTCGGGCGTCTTGGGGAAGATCGCGTGCTGCGCGTCAGGCCAGACCCAACCGAACAGCGACGGACCGAGCAGGATGCCGGCGAGCAGTTCGCCGATCACCGAGGGCTGGCCGAGGCGCTGCATGATCTCGCCAAGACCGCGGCCGACCGCGATCAACAGCACGATCTGCGCCACCAACAGGAATTCGGACGGACCGGCCGATTTGCCGCCCTCGGCACTGGCCGCAACAGTGGTGAGGACAAGAGCTGCGGCGACAAGGCCGACCGGTCGGAGCAGGCTCCACTGCATGCAGGAATTTTCCCCCTTCATCTGCCCCGGCGAGGTGCCGGGATGACGGGGATAGAACCCGCGGCAGGCAACCGGAGTTCCTTGAGTTCGCGGCCGGTTAAGGGGGCAACACCAAAAAACGCGAAAACAACCCCATGCACAGTAGGGATGAGGTTGAAAAGGCTGGATAAAATTTTGTCTTTGCCGAAATCAAGTTTCGTCTTTGCCGAAAATGCTTGCTCCGTCGGGCAAAACACTGGCATGATGGCATCGTGGGTGGTGTGCGCAGGGTGCCTCCTCATCCCCCGTCATTTCGCGCGCAGCCAAGGAAAACACCGTACCACCCCCGAAAAAATATAGCTTTGATGGCGGCGCGCGCCAAGACGACCGGGGGGCCGCCCCCCCCCCCCCGGGCGCGCGCGCCCCCCCCCCCCAAACCCCGCCCCCCCCCCCCAACCTTGTTGGGTGGGGGGGGGGGCCTCGCAACCCCACGACGTGGAGGCAGCCGCGCGCCTCACGCCGATCCCTCACACCGCCTGCGGTGTCCTGATCTCGCGAGGCAGAATGATCGCCGCTGCGATCGCGAGCAGGCAGAGTGCGGCGAAGGCGTGCAGCATGGTGACGAAGCCGCCCTGCTCGTAGAGCCAGGCGACCAGGCCGACCGAGGCGCCGGCGGCGGTGAAGCCGATGAAATAGCGCACGGCATAGGCGCGCGAGCGCCATTCCTCGCTGGTGTATTTGCCGACCATGGCGTCGTTGACCGTGACCTGCCCGAACGCGCCCATGACGATGCCGATCGAGACCAGGATCAGCGGCAGATTGGACAGGCTCGCGGCCAGATACAGGAACGGCGCCAGCATGAAGGACAGCGGCAGCGCCACCGTCTTCAGCGAATAGCGGTCGAGCAGCCGGCCGATCGTGTACTGCGTCATCGCGCCGAACACATAGACGCAGGCGGCGATGACGCCGAGCAGCGCCGGGCTTTTGGTGAGATCGGCAAGCCGCTCGGCGAACAGCTTTGGCAGCGCCACGGTGACGGCATTGAAGGTCGTCGAGATCGCGATCACCACGATCAGCAGCGACAGGATCACGCGCCACATGTCGTGCTTGGCGACCCGCGCCTGCGCTGCCGCCTGCTTCGAGCCCTTGCGGTCCTCGTGCACGACCATCATCGCAAACGCGATGCCGATCAGGATGGTGACGATGCCAGGGACGATGAAGGCGAAGCGCCAGCCGAGATACTGGCCGATCACGCCGGTGACCAGCGCCGACGATGCGACGCCGAGATTGCCCCAGACGCCGTTGATGCCCATCTCGCGGCCGAGCCTGTCAGCATAGGAGACGATCATGGCGGTGCCGACGGGATGATAGATCGAGGCAAAAATGCCGATCGCGAACAGCGCCGCGCCGAGCTGCGCCTGCGTCTGCACGAAGCCGACCGAGATCATGGCGGCGCCGATGCCGACGAAGAAGATCAGCATCATGTGGCGGCGGCTCCAGCGGTCGCCGAGCCAGCCGGTGAGCAGCGAGCCCGCGCCGAAGGCGACGAAGCCGGGCGTCGCGTAAGGCAAGAGTTCCGAATAGGCCATGCCGAGCGCCGGTCCCATGATGATCACCGCGGCGGCGAAAATCAGCATTGCGTAATGGTCGATGAAATGGCCGGCGTTGACGAAACTGATCACCCGGCTGGGGCTGTTCATTCCGAATCCTCTCCTGCTTCGAAATGAGTTATATGTCTTGGGCATGACGGGATGCTGCCAATGACTGTCGTCGAGACGCCAATCCTCCGGGCAGTCCGGAGCAATCATCGCTCGCCCGCGGGCGTGCATCTGGTCGCGCGCGACTACCCCAAGGGCATGCGGATCGATCTCCATCTGCACCGCGAGGCGCAGCTAATCTATGCCGCCAAAGGCACCATGCAGGTGACGACGCCCGGGGGACGCTGGCTGGTGCCGCCGGACCGCGCGGTGTGGGTGCCGGCCGGGCTCCAGCACGCCATCGATCTGCTTGCCGACATCGAGATGCGCACGCTGTATTTCGACCTCGCCTGGCTGAAGCGCGAGCAGCGCCATGAGGGACTGACCAAGGAATTCGTGGTGCGCGTGTCGCCGCTGCTGAACCAGGCGATCCTCGCGCTGTTCGACGCGCGCAATACCGAGGAGCGGACCGATCTGCTGGTTCGCCTGGTGATGCTGGAACTGGTCCAGGCCGAGGATTCCGCGACCTTCGTGCCGCTGCCGCACGAGCCGCGCTGCCGGCGCGCGGCCATGATCGTGCTCGACGATCCCACCGGCCTGCACGACATCGACGCGCTGGCGCGCGAGGTCGGAACCTCCGCGCGCACACTGTCGCGGCTATTCTCGACAGAGACGCAGCTGAGCTTCAAGAGCTGGTGCCAGCGCGCGAGAATCGCGGCGGCGATCCAGCGGCTGTCGACCGATGGCAATGTGTCGGTCAAGCAGCTCGCGACCCAGCTCGGCTATGCCAGCGTGCCGGCGTTTTCGGCCGCGTTCCGCCAGGTGACGGGGCGAACGCCGACGGAGTTTGCGAAAAAAGCATGACTACAGATGCGAGCGGCCGGTCAGCTTGCGCGGCGTTACGCCAGAATGTCGCGACGGCGCGCCGGCCCTTAGGCCTCCACAAGCTGGGCAAGATCTATTCTTCAGGAAGTCCTGCCTTGCGTAAGCCCTCCGCAATGCGAACTCGCTGCGCAAGACAGGTCGGATGATCCGTTGGCGAACTGGCGCGGAATCGGGCGATGCTGAAGCCCGGAGCGAGCGTCAGTCCCGCCCGGACACGGATCTGCGCTTCCTTGATCTCACCGAGATGCGCCTGCCCGGCGGCGAGATAGAAATGAACAAAGGGCGCAATATTACGGTTGGTCTCGATCGATCGCTTGAACCAGCGAACGGCAGCCTCGTCGGCGCCGAGATATGATTGCGCGACGCCTGCCGTATTCATCCAGGAACAGGCCTTATTATCGCGGGGAGAGAGCCGGAATGCCTCCATGACGTGGGCTTCGGTCTCTTCGGCTCGGCCCAGATTGCACTTGCCAAGTCCGATCCACGCATGGGCCGTGGCCAGATTCCGGTCCAGCACCAACGCCCGCTCGCACTCGGCGATGCCCTGGGCAGCGCGGTTTGTGAAAATCTGGACGACGCCCATCAGGCAATGCGCCCTCGCGTGATTGGGCGTGTTGGCAAGTATTCTGGTCAAGGATGTTTCCACCAGTTGCAGAGGCGCCGTCCGGTCGATCAGCATGGAGGTCGCCCGCATGGTATCGACGTCTGTGATCCCCACCATGGCTTCGACGTTTGTGGCGTCCAGCAGGAGCGCTTGTTCGAAGAACGGGCGAGCCTGCGACAGGCTCGTGGGATCCGTTCCGCGATTCAGATACGCCATGCCCTGGAAATATAGGTCGGTCGAGTCTGGATGTGGCGCACGCGCAGCGCGCCGTGCCTCTACCCTGACGAGCTCGGTTCCCAATTGATTGGCGAGACGCGCACCGATTTCGTCCTGCATGTCGAAAAGATCTGCCACCTGCTTGTCGAAACGTTCGCCCCACAAATGGTTTCCGGTCTCGGGGTCGATGAGCTGGACGTTGATGCGCATCCGGCTTCCGGCCCGCTGCACCGAGCCCTCGAGCACGTAGCGAATGCCGAGCTCGCGGCCGAGCTGCTTCCGATCGACAGGCATACCCTTGTAGCTGAAGGCGGTGTTGCGGCCGATCACGAAGATTCCGGCCATTCGCGACAGATCCGTGGTCAGGCTCTCGGTCACGCCGTCGACGAAATAGTCCTGGGCGGGATCGGGGCTCAGATTGGCAAAAGGCAGAACCACGAGCGACGGCTTGCCTGCGGCGGGGCTCGGCAAGCCCGCAGTCGCTGGCACTTCGCGCACCTCCGCGACGAAGCGGACGCCCTTGCGAGGAAAGGTCTTGATCAGGCGCTGCGCGTCTCCGGAATCGCTGATCGCCTTGCGCGCCGCATTGAGTCGCGTGGTCAGGGCAACCTCGGAGACGGCGCGACCATGCCAGATGGCGCGGATCAGGTCGTCCTTGCTGACGACACGCTCGCGGTTGCCAATCAGATAGCCGAGCAGGTCGAACACCTGCGGCGCGATGGCGATGACCTCCAGCCCGCGACAAAGCTCGCGCCGCTCAGTGTCGAGTGAAAAATCGTTGAAGAAATAACGCAAGCGACTTCCCCGAGACCGCCGTCCGGCGTCGACATCCGTGCGGTGCGCAAGAATAAGCTGCCGGTAAGGAAAATGTAAGCCGGCGACCAAGCCCGTTCATCCTTCATGTGATACATCCGGCGGTAGTACCCGTTCGGTGACCCAAATGGATGAGGGAGGACAGGGGATGATCACGCGTCGTACCGTATTGGCCGCATCGGCGGTCTGTGTGGCGAGCTCCCCCTCCTGTCTCGTGCCGGGCGCGCTCGCACAGCCGCTCTCAAAAACCGTGCACATTCTGACGGGCTTCTCGCCCGGGCTGCAGGACGCCATGGCGCGGTTGGTGGCCGGACAGATGAAGGGCTATGCGGACACCATCGTGGTCGAGCCCCGGCCGGGCGCAGCGGGTCGCATCGCGGTGGAGGCGGTGAAGAACGCTGATGCCGACGGATCGGCTATGTTGTTGTCGCCGCTCGGCTTCATGATGTTCTTTCCACACGTCTACAAGACGCTGAGGTACCAGCCGCGTGATTTCACGCCGGTGTCGACCGTCGCCTCTACCCCCACATTGCTGACAGTCGGCCCGATAGTTCCCGCCGACGTCAAGACGCTGGCGGATTTCGTGGCCTGGTGCCGCGCCAATCCGAAGCTTGCCACGTTTGGCACGCCGGGCGCCGGAACCCCGCTCCATTTTCTCGGTACGATGCTGGGCCGCAGCGCGGGCTTCGATTTTCTTCACGTGCCATATCAGGGCGGTGGCGCGATTCAGGATCTGGTCAAGGGAGTGATTGCAGCGACCGTTATGCCGATCGGCAGCTCGCTCGGACTTGTCCAATCCGGAGATCTTCGTGCGCTGGCGACCACGGGGCCGCGCCGAAGCCCATTCGTTCCGGCGGTACCGACGATGCGGGAAGCGGGATACCCGACGCTCGAGGACCTCACATGGTTTGCGTTTTTCGTTCCGGCGAAGACGCCGGCACCGATTGTCGATAAGCTCAGTGCCGCGATCCAAGCGGCCGTTCGCACCGACGAGGTCAGGGCCGGCATGGCAAAGCTGGCCATCGAGCCCGATGTGATCGCGATGGACGAATTCGCCCGGCTGATCGCATCCGAATCCGAGCGATGGAAGGCCATCGTGCAGGAAACAGGGTTTGTCCCGACCGATTGAGCGCAGCAATGGAGGCAACAGATGAGCCGGCCAGCGTCCGTCCTTGATCTCGTGCAGTCGCATCGCATCACCGCGGTGATCTATGCTGCGGCAAAGCTCAATCTCGCTGAGGCCGTCGGAGGCGAGGCGAAATCGGTGGCTGAGCTTGCCCGGCTGGTGTCCACCGACGAGGGGGCTCTGCGCAGACTGCTCGTTGGTCTGACCACACTTGGTCTTTGTAGGCAGGCAGACCACGACCGGTTTGCCATGACCGATCTCGGCCTCCAGCTCGGCGAGACGGCCGACCCATCCTTCAAGGACTGGGTTCTCTTTGAGGGAGAGGTGCTCGCGCAGTCCTGGAGTGGACTGGTCGATTCGGTTCGCTCCGGAAAGACCGCGACTCAGCTGCGCGGAGAAGGCGACGACCGTTATGCGGCCACGGGCAATACGCCGGAATCAAGCCGCCGGTTCAACGCTGCGATGGTCAGCCTCACGCGGTCCATGGTTCCGAAGATCGTTGCGGCCCACGATTTCGCAGCTGCGCGCCTCGTCATGGATGTCGGCGGCGGCACCGGCGAATTGATCGGCGCCTTAGTTCAGCACAACCCGCGTCTTGAGGGCGTCGTCCTTGATCTTGCGCGTTGCGAGGCAGATGCGCGCGCACATTTCGATCGGCTCGGTATTGCCCGCCGCAGCCGATTCGTCGCCGGCAGCTTCTTTGAAGAAATTCCGGGGGGCGCCGACACAATCGTGATGAAGAGCATTCTCCACAATTGGAATGAGGACCGTTGCCGGATTATCCTGCACAATTGCCGGAACGCGCTGCCGTCCCACGGGACATTGATCGTGATCGAGCGGATCATGCCGGAGCGCGCCACGACGGCGCCCGAGGATCGCTCCTGTGTCATGAGCGACCTCAACATGCTGCGAGGACCGGGCGGTTGCGAGCGGACGGAAGCCGAGTATCGCAAGCTGGCGGACTCGGTCGGCTTCGCTTTCGTCCGGACGACCGGGATCGGCTCCTTCAGCTTGGTCCAATTCAGGAAATCCGGTCACTGAGCAGGCTGTCGCTCTGGCAGGAAGGGCCGGGATCATGGACGCCCCGGCCGCCACCCGCGGCACGCTGGCCGCGGCGTACTCGAAGTCCCGCCTTCGCCGGGCATGACAGCATTCTCGAAACGCACGCCCCCGCTAAACTTGCCAAAATCCCCGCTTGATTGTGATCGGCTTCCGCCCAAATCCCGTGTAAGATTCCCGCACCGCACAAACCTGAGACGAAAGCCCCGATGGCCAACGCCTTCTTCTCCGACCTGCTCACCACCATCTCCGAGCGCGGCCGCACGCTGCTTCGCCGCGGGGATTCTGCCGACACCAAGCCGGACGCCGATGGGCTCATCGAGCTCTGCGGCGCGCTGCTGTCGGGCCGGGGTGAAGCGTCGGGCACCGCCATGGCGCGTGAGGTGCTCGACATCTACCAGGACCTGGATGCGGCGGGACGTCGCGCCTTTTTCGAAGCCCTGGTGCGCGATTTCGGCCCGGATCGGGAACGCCTGTCCAAGGCGATCGAGACATGGCGCGCCAAGCCGGCCGACGAGGATGCCAGCGCCCTGCACTTCGCCTCCGAGCCGCGCCGGCAGGAGCTGATCCGCCGCCTCAACCGCGCGCCGGGCGGCACCGGCGATCTCGTCAAGATGCGCGCCGATCTGCTCGAGATGATGAACGGGCACGCCGATCTCGCCGCGCTCGATCGCGACGTTTCGCATCTTCTCTCGTCATGGTTCAACAGGGGGTTTCTCGTGCTGCGCAGGATCGACTGGTCGACGCCGGCCAACATCCTCGAAAAGATCATCCGTTACGAGGCCGTGCACGAGATCAGCGACTGGGACGATCTGCGCCGCCGCATCGATCCGGTCGACCGCCGCTGCTACGCCTTCTTCCATCCCGCCATGGTCGACGAGCCCCTGATCTTCGTCGAGGTGGCGCTGACCGAGACGATCCCCGGCGCGATCGCGCCGCTGCTCGCGGTCGATCGCCCCTCCGTCCCGATCGAGCGCGCCCGCACCGCCGTGTTCTACTCGATCTCCAACACCCAGCGCGGTCTCGGCGGCATCTCCTTCGGCAGCTTCCTGATCAAGCAGGTGGTGGAGGAGCTGCGCCGCGAATTGCCCAAGCTCGACAATTTCGTGACGCTGTCGCCGGTGCCGGGCTTCATGCCTTGGGTGAAGCAGGACAAGGATTTGCCGCTGTCGGACGAAGACCGCGAGATCCTGAAGCGCCTCGACGATCCCAAATGGTTCGAGAACCCCGAGACCACGACGCTGCTGCGTGGCGTGATCGAACCGCTCGCGGCGCACTACTTCCTCAAGGCGCGCACGCCGAAGGGCAAGCTGATCGACTCCGTCGCGCGCTTCCATCTCGGCAACGGCGCCCGCCTCGAGCGCATCAACTGGTTAGGGGATCTCTCGCCCAAGGGCGTGCGCGAGTCCGCCGGCGTGATGGTCAACTACCTCTACCGCCTCGACGACATCGAGAAGAACCACGAAGCCTACGCCAATGACGGCGAGGTCGTGGCCTCCAGCGCGGTGAAGAAGCTCTTGAAGGGCGAAGGGCGGCGGCTGCTGGATATGCGGCTGTCGTAGAGACGCACTCGCTTCGTATTCCATCGTCGTCCTGGCGAAAGCCAGGACCCATTACCACCGCCGCCTGTTTGGCGAAGACTGCGCCTTGCGTTGTTCAAGCAAGCGATTGCTAGTCTGCGCGCTAACTCCCTCTTGGGGTAATGGGTCCTGGCTTTCGCCAGGACGACGTTGAGGGGGCGCGCGACTATCGCAACGGCGCATGCCGCCGCAGCCGCGTGAATTACTCCGCCAGCGCCTTCATCTCCTTGTAGAGATCCGACTTGCCTTCGAAGCCGATGCCTGACAGCTCCGGCATGGTGATGTGGCCGTTCTCGACGCGGACGCCGTCGGGGAAGCCGCCATAGGGCTGGAACAGGTCGGGGTAGCTCTCGTTGCCGCCGAGGCCCAAGCCGGCTGCGATGTTGAGCGACATCTGGTGGCCGCCGTGGGGGATGCAGCGGCTCGGCGACCAGCCGTGAGTTTTCAACACTTCAAGCGTGCGCTGGTATTCGCACAGGCCGTAGGACAGCGCGCAGTCGAATTGCAGCCAGTCGCGGTCCGGCCGCATGCCGCCATAGCGGATCAGATTGCGGGCGTCCTGGTGGCTGAACAGGTTTTCGCCTGTGGCCATCGGGCCCGGATAGAATTCGGCGAGGGCTGCCTGCAGCGCGTAGTCGAGGGGATCGCCGACCTCCTCGTACCAGAACAAGGGATAATCCCGCAGCATCTTGGCATAGGCGATCCCGGTCTCGAGATCGAAGCGGCCGTTGGCGTCGACCGCGAGCTGCGCGTCCTTGCCGATCTCCTTGAGCACCGCCTCGATGCGGGTGCGATCGTCCCCGATGTCAGCGCCGCCGATCTTCATCTTCACGACGTTGTAGCCGCGATCGAGATAGCCGCGCATCTCGCCGCGCAGCATCGAGAGGTCCTTGCCGGGATAATAATAGCCGCCGGCGGCGTAGACGAACACGCGCGGATTGGCTTTGACGCCATGACGCTCAGCCAGCAGGCGAAACAGCGGTTGGCCTGCGATTTTCGCCACGGCATCCCACACCGCCATGTCGATGGTGCCGACCGCGACGGAGCGCTCGCCGTGGCCGCCCGGCTTCTCGTTGGTCATCATCGCGCCCCAGACCTTGTCGGGGTCGAGATTGTCGCCGGAAGCGTTCAGCAGCGATTTCGGATCGGCCTCCAGGATGCGCGAGGCAAAGCGCTCGCGGATCAGGCCGCCCTGCCCGTAGCGACCGTTGGAGTTGAAGCCGTAGCCGACGACGCGCTTGCCGTCGCGCACGACATCGGTGACGACGGCAACCAGGCTCGTCGTCATCTTGGTGAAATCGATATAGGCGTTGCGGATCGGCGAAGAGATCGGCTTCGTGATCTCGCGGACGTCGACGATGCGGACGGACATGGGGTTTGGCTCCTTCGGTCATTCCGGGGCGATGCGCAGCATCGAACCCGGAATCTCGAGATTCTCAGGTGCGCAATTGCGCACCATAGTTCGCGCTATCGCGCGCCCCGGAATGACGGCTTCGCCGTCACTTCTTATCCCTGAAATACGGCTCGACCGGGCCGTGCACCTTGATGGTCAGCGGGTTGCCGTGGCGGTCCTTGGCGTTCCCTGCGGTGACGCGGACCCAGCCTTCGCTGATGCAGTATTCCTCGACATTCGTCTTCTCGACACCCTTGAAGCGGATGCCGACGTCCCGCGCGAGGATGTCCGCATTGTAAAAGGGGCTGTTCGGATCGACCGAGAGGCGGTCCGGAAATTCGTCGCTCATGATTGTCTCGCTCATAACAGGGTCTCGATTTGCTGCCGCAATCCTTCGGGCCGGGCGGTCGGCGCGTGGCGCGCGACCACCTTGCCGGTACGGTCCACCAGGAATTTCGTGAAATTCCATTTGATGGAGGCACCCAGCAGGCCGGATTGCTGGCGTTTCAGGTACTCATACAACGGATGCGCATTGCTGCCGTTGACGTCGATCTTCTCGAACAGGGGAAAGGTGACGTCGTAATTGGTCGAGCAGAACGCCTGGATCTCGCTCGCCTGTCCAGGCTCCTGCGCACCGAACTGGTTGCAGGGAAAGCCGAGCACCGAGAAGCCGCGCGGATTGAGATCGCGATGCAGATCCTCCAGCCCACGATATTGCGGCGTGAAGCCGCATTTGCTCGCGGTGTTGACGATCAGCAGCACCTGTCCCTCGAAGCTGCGCATGGGCACTTCTTCGCCGAGAAGCGAGTTGGCCTTGAAGTCGTAGATCACCGACATCGCTAACCCACGGGGTCGATCGGCGACGGTGGCACGCCGCCCGCCTCGATCGCCTCGCCCGCGAGCAGACAAAGATCCTCGCGATAGCGGCCGGACACGATGTGCACGCCGACCGGCGCCTTGCCGACGAGGCCGGTGGAGACAACGAGGCCAGGCAGCCCCATGAAGGGAATCGCGATCTGCGGCAGCTGTGCTTCCCAGACCCGCTTGAAGGAAGAATCGTCCTTGCGGTCGAGATGGTCGGGGAACGGCAATTCGCCGGAGACCGGTGTCAGCAGCACCGCATAGGTCTCGAAGAACAGCATCCAGTCGCGGGTCAGCGTGGCGCGGCGGGTCAATGCCTTGGCGTAATTGGCCTGGTCCATCGGCGTGACCCTGGCGCGGTTGCCGTTGAGGCACGCCAGCGCGCCGGGATCGCCTTCACGCTCGGCCATCTCCAGTTGCGCCTCGTAGCCGTCGCCGAGCCAGAGCTTGATCTGCCATTCGACGGCATCGCGCATCGGCGGGGTGTTCTCGATTGTATCGACGGTCCAGCCGGCACGCTCGAGCCGCTTGCCCGCGTCGATGACGGCGGCCTTCACCTCGGGCGCTGTGGCCAAGCCGTCCGGATTGAGGCAGAGCGCGGCGCGCTTGGGACGCGAGGGGCCTTCCAGCGGCGCGGGCACGAACCAGGGGTCGCGGATGTCGCGGGCCGACATCGCCGCGAGCGAAATCCTGATGTCGTTGACGGTTCGCGCCAGCGGGCCCGACACCGCCATGATCTGAGGCCCGATCGGACGCTCCGGCAGGGCCGGATTGAAGGCGGGGATGCGGCCGAGCGTCGGGCGCAGACCGTGCACGCCGCAGGCATAGGCGGGATAGCGGATCGAGCCGGCAATGTCGGTGCCATGGGCGATATGGCCAATGCCTGCCGCGACCGCCGAACCCGCGCCGCCGGACGAGCCGCCCGGGGTCAGCGAGGCGTCGCGCGGGTTCTTGGTGTCGCCATGGACCAAATTGGTGGTGAACCAGCGATAGGAGAAGGCCGGGCAATTGGTGCGCCCAAGCAGAACGGCGCCGGCTTTGCGGAAATTGGCGACCACCGGATTGTCCTCGCGCGCGATCAGGTCGCGCTGGAGCTTGAGGCCGTTGGTGGTGGCAAAGCCCTCCTGGTCGACATTGGCCTTGATGGTGACGGGCACGCCGGCGAGCACGCCGGGGTCCTCGCCCCTGGCGATGGCGGCATCGACGGCATCCGCCTGCTTGAGCACGTCCTCCGGCCGGTGGTCGATCACGGCGTTGAGGCTGGGATTGACGGCGTCGAGCCGGGCCAGGCCGGCCTGCGCGGCCTCCCTGGCGGAGACCTTCTTGGTTTTGACGAGGTTGGCGAGGTCGGCCGCCGACAGGCGCCAGAGATCTTGCATGGCTTGCTCCGTTTAACCGGCGTCTTTTAGCCCCGGGAACGCGGCAAAGCCATGCGGATTTCGCAGGGGCGAAGGGCGGGGGATGCCGGGTAAGGCCTCATTCTCCGTCATTGCGAGCGAAGCGAAGCAAATCCAGACTGCCTCCGGGGAAGCAGCCTGGATTGCTTCGTCGCAAGGGCTCCTCGCAATGACGGGGAGAAAGTCGGGGCCTCAATGCCGCGTCGCGGACTGGTCCGGGATGTCCAGCAGTGCCTCGGTGAAGGGGAATTCGAGCACGATCTCGCCTTCGCGGTCGGTGACCTCAATGACCGCCTCGAGCAGGGCCGGCTGGGTGCCTTCCGATCGCAGCACCTCCAGGATCATCTGGCGGGCAACCTCCCAGGCACGGTCGGGATTGCGCAAATCCTCGCCCTCAGGATCCACGATCAGTTCGTCGCCGATACGGGTGTTGAAGAAATATCTGGGCATCACGAAGTTCCAGTTGGGTCGCCTGTACCGGATTGAAAGCTGCACTGCACTCACAACTGCTTTATCAGGACAGGGTTCGCGACCGAATACGCCCAAGCGCAGAGCCGCATCACCAGAAAGTACTGTTCCCGACGCTTTTTTCGCGGCGCAATATGCCCTTGCTCGGGAAAATTTCACTGGCGAACTTTTGTGCTCGCAGTAACTTAGCTCCGGGCGGATACGTCCGAAATCTCGAAAATGGAGAGCCGAAATGGCCTGGAAAGCCCCGAAGATCGTCGAAGTGCCCTGTGGCATGGAAATCAACATGTATGTGAGCGCCACCCGCAAGTAAGCGGTTGGTTTGCGTTCTGCGCAGGTGGATCTTTCGGTCACGATGCATGTCCGGAAGACAGGATTTGTGTTTGCGTGAGGTCCACCTCGCGACACTATCTCCAGGAGACGGATCATGCTTCGCGTCGTCGTCCTGGGCGCCGCAGCCGGCGGCGGAGTGCCGCAATGGAATTGCGGCTGCGGGGGCTGCCGGACGGCCCGTGAAAACGGCCAAGAGCTGCAACGGACCCAAGCCTCGGTCGCCTTCAGCGGCGACGGCGAGCACTGGTTTTTGATCAACGCCTCCCCCGACCTCCGCCAGCAATTGAATGCCACGCCGCAGCTGCATCCGAAGGCAGGCGCGCTACGCCATACACCGATCGCAGGCGTGATCCTGACCAACAGCGAAGTGGACGCGGTCGCCGGCCTGCTGTCGATGCGCGAGGGCTCGCCCTTCACGGTCTATGCGCATGAGAAGGTGCTGGCGATCCTGAAGGCCAACAGCATCTTCAACGTGCTGAACGAGAAGAACGTGCAGCGCCAGCCGATCGAGATCAACGAGCCGTTCGAACCGCGGCTGCCGGACGGGGCGCGCTCAGGGCTTGAGGTGCTGCCCTTCGCGGTCTCGGGCAAATCGGCCTGGTACCTGGAAGGCAAGGCGCATCCCGGCGGCGACACCGGCGAGGGCGATACGCTGGGGCTGAAGATCAGCGACAAAGCGACCGGCAAATGCTTCTACTTCATCGCCGCCTGCGCCGAGGTCACCGACGCGCTCAAGGCCGAGATCGACGGCGCTGCGCTGGTGTTCTTCGACGGCACGGTGTGGCAGGACGATGAGATGATCAAGGCCGGGCTTAGCCACAAGACCGGAAAGAGCATGGGCCATGTCGCGATGTCCGGCGACCACGGCGCCATCGCGCGGCTCGCCGACCTCACCCTCGACAGGAAGATATTTCTGCATATCAATAACTCGAACCCGGCGCTGCTGCCCGCGTCCCCCGAGCGCAAGGCCGCTGAAGCGGCGGGCTGGCAGATACCCGCTGACGGAACGGAGATCGTGCTGTGAATGCCGCGTCGCTGACTGGAATGACCGCGCTCTCGGTGGGCAAGGACATCAGGCTCACTAGCGCCGAGGAGCTTGAGGCGGCGCTGCGCCATATCGGTGCGACGCGCTATCACAGCCTGCATCCGTTCCATAAGATGCTGCACGGCGGCAAGCTGAACAAGGGCCAGGTCCAGGCCTGGGCGCTGAACCGCTACTATTACCAGAGCACCATCCCGATCAAGGACGCGGTGGTGATCTCGCGCTTCCGCGACCGTGCCACGCGCGTGGAATGGCGCCACCGCATCGAGGATCATGACGGCGATATCGGCTCCGAAGGCGGTATCGAGCGCTGGCTGAAGCTGACCGACGGCCTCGGGCTGGACACGGCTTACGTGGAATCGACCGAGGGCATCCTGCCCGCGACGCGCTTTGCGGTGGAAGCCTATGTGCACTATTGCCGCGAGAAGTCGCCACTGGAAGCGATCGCCTCCTCGCTGACCGAATTGTTCGCGCCGAACCTGCACGAAGAGCGCATTGCCGGCATGCTGGAGCACTACGACTTCGTCAACCCTGACATCATGAGCTACTTCAAGCGCCGGCTGGCGCAGGCGCCGCGCGATGCCGGCTTTGCGCTCGACTATGTCAAGGCGCATGCCACCACGCCCGAACAACGCGCGTCCGTCTGCAACGCGCTGATCTTCAAGACCAACGTGCTCTGGGTGCAGCTCGACGCGCTCCAACACGCCTATGTCGAGGGCCACATTCCGCCGGGCGCGTTCGTGCCCCAAGAACACCAAAAAGCGAGCTGAGGAACAAGCGATGGCCGGGCCGCGTCACATCAGCGTCAGCGAGACCAGCCGGCCGGTTCTGCCGCGGCACGCCAAGCTGAAATATGACGAGACGCGAAAAGTCTGGGTGATCCTGGCGCCCGAACGCGTGCTGGCACCCGACGAGATCGCGGTCGAGGTCTTGCAGCTCTGCGACGGCGAGCGCAATGTCGGCGAAGTGTCCGACCAGCTCGCGGCAAAATACGCCGCGCCGCGCGAGGCGATCCTGGCCGACGTCATCGTCATGCTGCAGGATCTCGCCGACAAGGGCTTTCTCACGGAGGCCCGGGAGAAGACGTCATGAGCGATGTGCTCGGCAATCCCACCATCCCGCCCGACACGAACGACAGCCTCGCGGTGCTGGAGAAGAGCCGCTCGACGGCGGAGACGTTCGGCATCCCGCTCGCCGTGCTGCTCGAGATCACCCATCGCTGCCCGCTGCAATGTCCCTATTGCTCCAACCCGGTCGAGCTCGACCGCTCGGGCAAGGAGCTGACCACCGAGGAATGGAAGAAAGTCCTGAGCGAACTCGCCGAGATCGGCGTGCTCCAGGTGCATTTCTCCGGCGGCGAGCCGACCGCGCGCAAGGACCTCGTCGAGCTGGTCAAGCATGCGAGCGATGTCGGCCTCTACACCAATCTCATCACCTCGGCCGTGCTGCTGACGCGCGAGCGGCTGAGCGAGCTTGCGGATGCCGGGCTCTGTCATGTGCAGATCAGCTTCCAGGGCGTCGAAGAAGCCCTCGCCGATCGCGTCGGCGGTTACAAAAACGGGCACCGCAAGAAGCTGGAAGTGGCAAAATGGACGCGCGAGCTCGATTTGCCGCTCACCGTGAATGCGGTGATGCACCGGCAGAACCTGCACCAGCTGCCTGATATCATCCAGATGTCGGTCGATCTCGACGCCGACCGGCTCGAGGTCGCCAATGTGCAATATTACGGCTGGGCGCTGAAGAACCGCGCCGCCTTGATGCCGACAGTGGCGCAGCTCGACGAGTGCACCCGCATCGTCGAGGAGGCGCGCGAGCGGCTGAAGGGCCGGCTCACGATCGACTATGTCGTGCCCGATTACTACGCGCTGCGGCCGAAGAAGTGCATGGGCGGCTGGGGCCGGCAGTTCTTCAACATTTCGCCGGCCGGCAAGGTGCTGCCCTGCCACGCCGCCGAGAGCATTACCGGGCTCGACTTCGAATCGGTACGCTCCAACCATTCGATCGCCTGGATCTGGCAGAACTCCGAGGCCTTCAACCGCTATCGCGGCACCGGCTGGATGAAGGAGCCGTGCAAGACCTGCGAATTCCGCGAGATCGATTTCGGCGGCTGCCGCTGCCAGGCCTTTGCGCTGACCGGTGACGCCGCCAACACCGATCCGGCCTGTGCGCTGTCGCCGCTGCACGAGACCATCTTCAAGCAGGCCGAGCGCGAGGCCGAGGGCGACACCAACCGCTTCGTCTATCGCAATTTCGCCGGCGGCACTCTGGAATCCGGCGAATGACGCCTGACGCCGACGCGGCCAGCTCGGTCAAGCGCGCCGATCCCTTTGCGCCGTTGAGCTCCGAAATGCTGGACGTCGGCGACGGCCACGAGCTCTATGTCGAGAGCGTCGGGCGCACGGACGGAATCCCCGCGGTCTATCTGCATGGCGGCCCCGGCAGCGGCTGCCAGCCCGACCATCGCCGGCTGTTCGATCCCGATCGTTTTCACGCCGTGCTGTTCGACCAGCGCGGCTGCGGTCGCAGCCGGCCGAAGGGGTCGCGCGCGCACAACACCACGCAGCATCTGATCGCGGACATGGAAAAGATCCGCGAGAAATTCGGCGTCGCGCGCTGGATGGTGGTCGGCGGATCCTGGGGCGCGACGCTGGCGCTGGCCTATGCGCAGGCGCATCCCGCGCGCGTCTCCGGGATTGCGCTCCGCGCGACATTTCTCGGCACGCGTGCCGAAGTCGAGACCGCCTTCACCTCGCGCCTGTCGCAATTCTACCCCGCGCTCTACGAGGATTTTCTGAGTGTCCTGCCGCTCGAGGAGCGCGCGCGACCGGTGGAAGCCTACTATCGCCGCATCCTCGATCCCGATCCGGCCGTGCATGGACCCGCATCGCGCGCCTGGCACGACACCGAGCGCGCCTTGTCGGAGCACAAGGCGGCCAAAACGCGGCTGGACCTGGCGTCGCTGAACGTGTGGCGCACACTGCCGGCGACGCCGTTCATGGAGGCGCATTATTTCGTCCAGGACAGCTTCATGACGGAGAACCAGTTGTTGCGGAACTCCGGCAAGCTCGACGGCATTCCCGGCATTATCGTCCAGGGACGCTACGACCTGTTGTGTCCTCCCGAGACATCCGAGCAGCTAGCGAAAGCGTGGCCGGGTTCCGAGATTCGTATCGTGGAAGAAGCCGGCCATTCGCTCTATGATACCGGCGTGCGAGACGCGGTCATGAAGTCGATCGCGGATATCGCTTCGAAGATCTCGCGCTAACAGGACAACAAAAAAATGCCATTCGCCGGGAAAGGCATGCTGCTGACGTCGATGAATATCGACGTTTCTGATGAAGCCGATTTCAATCGCTGGTACGATCGCGAGCATCTGGAAGAGCGCGTTGCGATCGAGGGTTTTCTGGAGGCGCGGCGCTATGTCGCGCACGCCGCCAATCCCAAATATCTCTCGCTGTATTCGACCGCGACGCTCGACGTGCTCGACAGTCCCGCCTACCGGGCGCAGCTCGCCAATCAGACCGAATGGTCGCGACGGAGCATGGCGCATTTCAAGGACATGCTGCGCGTGGTCGCCCGCATCACGATCAGCAACGGGACCGGCCGCGGCGCGGCGCTCGGCGTGGTCCGGCTGCGGCCGACGCCGGACAATGCAGCCGCGTGGCGTGACGCACTGCAAGAACGGCTGGCGCCGGACAAGCACGACGGCATCATCTCGATGCGTCTGCTCGAGAGCGAACCGGAATTGTCGGGCGCGACGGCGGACATTCCGGCGGTGCGCAACGAAGGCGCGCGCGACTGGTTCGTGCTGATCGACGGCACGCATGTCGGCGCGGTCTCGGCCGTGATCGCCACGCGCTTCACCGGCCCTGCTGCAGCGCCCTTCCCACTGCCCGTCTCTGTCGGCACTTATGCGCTGATGTGGGATCTCGCGAAGAGCGACATCGCGCGCAACTAAGCCGTCGGACGCATCGCAACATGCTGCACCGCCACATATTGCGCACGGCCGTTAATGCTGTGCGCGCGTAGCTCCCATGAAAGAGGGGAAGCGCGAAATTTGCCGTTGTACTTCGGAGCGGTTCTAATAAGCTAACCCAATGACGTCATTCAGAAACCAGATCGCCGCGCGTTAGCGTTCGCAAGCTCAAGAAAAGGCCGCCGGGTCTTTGAGCCTGCGCGGACAGGGTAGGAATGAAACCGACCGATATTGCGGCCCCCGACTACTTTCACAAAGTAGTCGATTGCCAATGGGCCTGTCCTGCGCACACTCCCGTTCCCGAATACATCCGACTGATCGCTCAAGGCCGCTACAGCGACGCCTATATGATCAACTGGAAATCGAACGTGTTTCCCGGAATTCTGGGACGCACCTGCGATCGTCCATGTGAGCCGGCGTGCCGCCGCGGACGCGTCGAGGAGACCCCGGTCGCGATCTGCCGCCTGAAGCGCGTCGCCGCCGACTTCAAGGATGACATCACGCAACGCCTGCCGCGGCCCTCGGCCAAGAACGGCAAGCGCGTTGCCTTCGTCGGCGGCGGTCCCGCTTCGCTGACGGTGGCGCGCGATCTCGCGCCGCTCGGCTATCACTGCACCGTGTTCGACGCCGATCCCCGAGCCGGCGGCATGATGCGCTCGCAGATCCCGAAATTCCGCCTTCCGGATTCAGTCATCGACGAAGAGACCGGCTACATCCTGGGTCTCGGCGTCGACTTCAAGGGCGGCCACCGCATCGCGAGCATGAAGGCGCTGCTCGCGGAGAAGTACGACGCGATCTTCGTCGGCTCCGGCGCACCGCGCGGCCGCGAGCTCGACATTCCCGGGCGCAAGGAAGCAGCCGCCAACGTCCATATTGGCATCGACTGGTTGTCCTCCGTCTCGTTCGGCCATACCGACAAGATCGGCAAGCGCGTCGTCGTACTCGGCGGCGGCAACACCGCGATGGATTGCTGCCGCACCGCGCGCCGCCTCGGCGGCGAAGAGGTTAAGGTCGTCGTGCGCTCCGGCTTCGAGGAAATGAAGGCCTCGCCCTGGGAGAAGGAAGACGCGCTCCACGAGGACATCCCGATCCTCAACTTCCTTGTGCCCACAGCCTTCGTCCACGAAAACGGCAAACTCACCGGCATCACCTTCCAGAAGGTGAAGGCCGAATACGACGCCAAGGGCCGCCGCAACCTCGTGCCCTCGGGCGAGCCGGACCAGACCATCGAATGCGACGACGTGCTGGTCGCGGTCGGCCAGGAGAACGCCTTCCCCTGGATCGAGCAGGACTGCGGCATCGAGTTTGACAAATGGCACATGCCCAAGGTCGATCCGAAGACGTTCGTATCCACCAATCCAAAAGTGTTCTTCGGCGGCGACGCCGCCTTCGGGCCGAAGAACATCATCTGGGCGGTGGCGCAGGGCCATGACGCCGCGCTGTCGATCCACAAAATGCTCTCGGGCGAGGACGTCACCGAGCGGCCATTGCCGGAGGTGCACATCTCCTCGCAGAAGATGGGCATCCACGAATGGAGCTATGACAACGACATCTCCAACGACAAGCGCTACAAGGTGCCGCATCGCGACAAGGTGATCGCGCTGAAGGACATCCGCACCGAGGTCGAGCTTGGCTACGATGTCAAGCTGGCGCTGGGCGAGGCCCATCGCTGCCTGAACTGCGACGTCCAGACCGTGTTCTCGACCTCGCTCTGCATCGAGTGCGATGCCTGCGTCGACATCTGTCCGATGGATTGCATCACCTTCACGGAGAATGGCGATGAAACCGATCTGCGCCAGCGCCTGAAGGCGCCGTCACTGCATCCCGACCAGGACCTCTACGTGTCCTCTGATCTCAAGACCGGGCGCGTGATGGTGAAGGACGAGGACGTCTGCCTGCATTGCGGGCTGTGCGCCGAGCGTTGTCCCACCGGCGCCTGGGACATGCAGAAATATTTGATCGAGATGACTCAAGCGGGTTCGACATGTCCGACAAAAAGCCGATCAGCAGCGTAAACGACTTCGTCGTCCGCTTCGCCAACGTCAACGGATCGGGCTCGGCCAGCGCCAACGAGATGTTTGCGCGCGCGATCCTGCGCCATGGCGTTCCGGTGAGCCCCCGTAACATCTTCCCGTCCAACATCCAGGGCCTGCCGACCTGGTACGAGGTGCGGGTGACCGAAGACGGCCATCTCGGCGCCCGCGGCGGCGTCGACATGATGGTCGCGATGAACCCGCAGACCTGGGACAAGGACGTCGCCGGCATCGAGCCCGGCGGCTATCTGTTCTACGATTCCACCAAGCCGATGCCGTCGACGAAATTCCGCGACGACATCACCGTGATCGGCGTCCCCCTGACCGCGATCACCAACTCGACCTACACCGATCCGCGCCAGCGCCAGCTGTTCAAGAACATCATCTATCTCGGCGCGCTCTCGGCGCTGCTCGACATGGACCCGAAGCTGATCGAGCAGCTGATCGGCGAGCAGTACAAGGGCAAGGAGAAGCTGCTCTCGTCCAACGTCCACGCGCTGCATCTCGGCCGCGACTGGGCGCTGCAGAATTTGAAATGCCCGACCGGGCTTCGGGTAAAGAAGTCCGACAAGGTCGGCGACCGCATCTTCATCGAGGGCAACAGCGCCGCCGCGCTCGGCGCCGTCTATGGCGGCGCCACAGTGTGCGCCTGGTATCCGATCACGCCGTCCTCGTCGGTGGCGGAGGCTTTCACCGCGCATTGCAAGAAGTACCGGCACGATCCGGAAACCGGCAAGGCGAAATACGCCATCGTGCAGGGCGAGGACGAGCTGGCTTCGATCGGCATCGTGATCGGCGCCTCCTGGAACGGCGCACGCGCCTTCACCGCGACCTCCGGCCCCGGCATCTCGCTAATGACCGAGTTCATTGGCCTGTCGTATTTCGCCGAAATCCCGGCCGTGATCATGAACATCCAGCGCGCCGGTCCCTCGACCGGCATGCCGACCCGTACCCAGCAATGCGACATCATCGCCTGCGCCTATGCTTCGCATGGCGACACCAAGCATGTGCTGCTGTTCCCGGAAGATCCCGCCGAGGCGTTCGAGTTCGCGGCTGCGGCTTTCGATCTCGCCGAGCGGCTCCAGACCACGATCTTCCTGATGCTGGACCTCGACATCGGCATGAACCACCGGCTCTGCCGTCCGCTGAAATGGGACGATTCCAAGCAATATGACCGCGGCAAGGTGATGACCGCGGAGATGCTGGACGAAGGCCGCGACTTCGGCCGCTATCTCGACGTCGACGGCGACGGCATCCCGTACCGAACCTATCCCGGCACGCATCCGACCAAGGGCTCCTTTTTTACCCGCGGCACGTCACGTGACCGCTATGCGCGTTACTCCGAGGAAGGCTCGGTCTACGCCGACAACATGCAGCGGCTCATGCGCAAGTTCGAGACCGCGCAGGATCTGGTGCCGCGGCCCCTCCAGGCCAATGCGGAACGGCCAACCAAATACGGCGTGATCTATTTCGGCTCGACAACACCGGCGATGGACGAGGCGATCGGATTGTTGGAGGCACGAGGCCATCAGCTCGATCGCCTGCGCATCCGCGCCTTCCCGTTCCACTCCAGCGTGGCGAGCTTCCTCGCCGAGCACGATTTCGTCTACGTGGTCGAGCAGAACCGCGACAGCCAGCTGCGCCAGCTCATCGTCAACGAGAACGGCATCGACCCGGTGCGGCTGGTGCCGATCGTGCACTACGACGGTTCGCCGATCACCGCCCGTTTCATCGCAAAAGCCATTGGCGACCACCAGGATCACCTCAAGGTGACCCCGCTCCGCAAGGCCGTGTCATGACCTACGCTTTACTCTTTCCTTCGTCATGCCCGGGCATAGCCGTCCGAAGGACGGCGTCGCTTCCGCTCGCCTATGCCCGGGCATCCACGCCTTTCTTCTTCCTGGCCAAGACGTGGATGGCCGGGTCAAGCCCGGCCATGACGCGGCTGGGATTGCAGGTGCTCGCATGACCTACATTGCAAAGCCGAAATTCCACCATCCGGGCCTCAAGAAGAACGAGCTCGGCTACACCCATCGCGACTACGAGGGCAAGATCTCGACGCTGTGCGCCGGCTGCGGCCACGACTCGATCACGGCCTCGATCATCGAGGCCTGCTATGAGCTTTCGATCGAGCCGCACCGGGTCGCCAAGATCTCGGGCATCGGCTGTTCGTCCAAGACGCCGGACTATTTCCTCGGCAATTCGCACGGCTTCAACTCCGTGCACGGCCGCATGCCCAGCGTGCTGACCGGCGCCAATCTTGCCAATCGCGACCTGATCTATCTCGGTGTCTCCGGGGACGGCGATTCCGCCTCGATCGGCTTCGGCCAGTTCGCGCATTCGATCCGGCGCGGCGTCAACATGACCTATATCGTCGAGAACAACGGCGTCTACGGCCTGACCAAGGGCCAGTTCTCGGCGACCGCCGACCGCGGCTCGAAGTCCAAGAAGGGCATTACCAACACCGACAACGCCATCGACCTCGTCGCGATCGCGCTGCAGTTGGGGGCGACTTTTGTCGCGCGCTCGTTCTCCGGCGACAAGACCCAGCTCGTGCCGTTGATCGCGGCCGCGATCCGCCACAAGGGCGCATCGTTCATCGACGTCATCAGCCCCTGCATCGCCTTCAACAACCACGCCGGCTCGACCAAGAGCTTCGATTATGTCCGCGAGCACAATGACGCGGTGAACCGGCTCGACGTGCTGGTCGGCCGCGATCCGATTGCGGTGGACTACGCACCGGGCACGGTGCAAATGGTCGAACAACATGACGGCAGCAGGATCGCGCTGCGCAAGATCGACGCCGACTACGATCCGCACGACCGGCTCGGCGCCCAGACCTTCCTGCAAAAGCACGCCGCAAAGGGACAGATCGTCACCGGCCTGCTCTACGTCGATCCCGACGCGGAAGATCTGCACGAGCATCTCAACACGGTCGATACGCCGCTCAACACGCTGGAAGCGGACACGCTCTGCCCGGGCTCGGCGCTGCTGGACAAGTTCAACGCCAGCCTGCGGTGATCGCCTACCGCGCCGCGGCCGGCTGCCGGACGCGTATGGTGATCTTCTCCGAGACGATGGGCGGCTCGAACGGATAGTGCTTGGCATCGCCCAGCACGAGTTGAAGCGTATGCGTCCCGGGCGGAAGCTCGAGCAGCGTTTCGGTCTGCCCTGCCCCGAAATGCAGATGCGACTTGTCCTGCAGGATCGGCTCCTTGGGATCGATCGGGTCGTTGACGTCGATCAGCAAATGATGATGGCCGGCGTTCTGATACTCGTCGCCTGCATGGGTCACTCCCATGTTGCGCAAGCCGAACCGGACCCAGAATCCGCCGCGGACCTTCTGGCCGTCATGCGGGGTGATGAAATAGAGCTTTGCGTCCTTGGGAGCGGTCTTGCCTTGCGAAAAGGCTGCCCCCGGGAGCAATGCGAGCGCCGCCGCCAGTGCGGCGCAACGAAGGATCTGCATCAAACCAACTCCACCACTTAAGGACTGAGCGCCACGCGGAATCCGTGCGTCGGATAACGAACATTTGTGTCGTAGCCGTCGCGGTTGGACGGCCGCACATATCTCGAATCGTTCTTCCAGGAGCCCGAGCGCAGGACATGAGCGCTGCAGTCCCCGCTGCTCCATGCCGAGCCGTCGGTGGGCGCGCCCTGATAGGTCTTGTGCCAGCAGTCCTCGACCCATTGATCGACACCGCCGCCCATGTCGTGGAGCCCGAACGGATTAGGCCTGAAGCTGCCGACCTTCGCGGGCTGCTCGGCCGCGAGATCACCGCAATCCTTGCAACCGGCCATGCCCGGCTGCAGCTTGTCGCCCCACCAATATTTGGTCTGCGTTCCGCCCCGCGCGGCATATTCCCATTCGGCTTCGCTCGGAAGCCGATAGGTCTTCTTCGTTGCCTGAGCGAGATAGGCCGCATATTGCTGCGCGTCGGTCCAGCTCACATTGCCGACCGGCGCATCGTCCTTGCCGATGGCCGTGAAGCCGCACGCCTTTGCAGCGGCGCACTCGTTCCATTCCTGCACGGTCACCGGATATTTGCCGATCGAGAACGGCTTGACCGTCACCTGATGGACGGGACGCTCGGTCGGGTCGTCGTTGCTGCCCATCGCAAAGCTGCCGCCTCGAATGGCGACCATCTCGGGTTCGCGGACGGGGATTGGCGATTGACTTGCCGATTGACTTGGCGCGGCAGCGGGCGACGGAGATGACGAAGCCGAGGAGGGAGAAGGCTGCGGCGTCTGCGGCGCCGCTTCGCGCGGCGGAGGCTGCGGGCTTGGCGATGCGGCAGGAGAAACGGTAGTGACGGCAGCCTGCTCGCTCACCCTGCCCGGCGTCTGAGCCAGCAGATACCACAGCACGCCGGCGGCCATCACCGACAGCGTGATACCCAGGAGAAAGATCAGAGCATTCTCGCGCCGCCCCCGCGTCCTGCCGACCGCGTCTGCATCCGGCAGCACTTTATAGACGCGCACGGGATCGGTGATGTTCTTGACTTTGCGATCACCGAGCGACTCGTAACCGCACACGACCTTGTGCTTGATCTGCTCGTAAATCGCGCCGGAGATAAAGACCTGGCCTGGCTCGGCGATGCCCTCGATGCGCGTCGCGATGTTGACACCATCGCCGTAGACGTCATCCGGCTCCACGATGACGTCACCGAGATTGACACCAATCCGGTACTCGATCCGGGTCTCCTTCGGAAGCGAGGCGTTGCGGCCGATGAGATTCTGCTGGATGACGATGCTGCATCGCACGGCCTCGACCGGACTGTCGAAAATCGCGATGAAGCCATCGCCCGTCGTCTTCACCAGACTTCCGTGGTGCTCGACGATGCTGGGCTGGATGAGATCCCGCTCGATCCGCTTGACGCGGACGTGCGTGCCCTCCTCGTCGGCCTGCATCAGGCGGCTGTAGGACGCGATGTCACCGACAATGATGGCCGCGAGACGACGAGGCATAGGGCCGTGTGAAGGCGGCTCGTCATTCCCGGATCTGAAGTTGCGAATTTCGCCCATTGCGGGGGACTCCACAAACTTACAAGGCAGGCCCCAGCCTACGACCGCCAGAGGCGATCGTCTGTGAAGGCTATCACATCGATGACGTCGGGTAATGTCGTAAGAACCGCAGGGTGTCAGGTTCCGAAAGGCGAAGGCGTCACGTCGAATGAACCTTCATGACCCCACCGATGACTAAAGCCCGGCGTGGAACTGATCACCTCGCTGCGCCTGCGATGATCCGGTCAGATGTGCGGACGTTGAACGCGTCGCACCCGGGCCGCGTCTACAGCGTACAGCTCAGCTGCTGCACGCGAGGCCATCATGAAGCTTTTTCTCGTTGCTGCCGTCTTCCTTGCCGCGGTCGGGGGCACCGCTCATGCTGAGGAGGCCGACGATATCCGCGAGGCCAGCAAGGCCGAAGCCGAGACCTTCAACGCGCGCATGTATGCCGGCTCACCCAACAACAAGGCCTATGCCTGCTTCGTGCGGCGCTACGATGCCGAGCATCTGGCGCGCCATCCGAAGCAGAAGGTCGCTTCGATGAAGCTGCTGATCTCGGCGGAATTGGACGGGGAAGACAAGCAGCTCCACAACTCCTTCCGCCTGGGATTCAGATATCGTCACCGCTCCGGCGATTTCGACTCCAGCGGCTCCTGTCATCACGCCGTGATCACCAAGGACGGCACCGAAATCCGCCTCGGTTGCGGCGTCGACTGCGAGGGCGGCGGCATCGGCGTTGCGCTCTCGAAGGACGACAAATCGGCGATCGTGCGGCTGGCGCGAGTCAGGGTCTGGCAGAACAACAAGCCGGATGAGGATGCCGAACTGTCACTGGTCGCCGGGGCCGATGACGGGATTTTCCGCCTAGATCGAACGGACAACAAGGAATGCGCCTCGCTCGTGACCGACCGCAAGGAACTCGCCGCGCTCCGCCACAAATGATATGTGTCCGGCGCAATCGGGGGAGATCGTCATGAACCGCCGGAACATCTTGTGGAGCGCCATCTCAGGCATGGGCGCGGCGCTTGGCGCCTCCAGCGCCAACGGCGCGACCGAGGCCGCGACGGACGCCGGCACGGGCAACAAGCTGAAGGTGGTCTATCATCTGAGCGATGCCGAGAAGGTCAACTTCGTCCTCGGCAACATCCAGAACCATATCGAAGGCGTCGGCGGCCCCGAGCATGTGACGATTGCGCTGGTGATCCACGGACCGGCGCTGAAGGCGTTTCATTCGGCGCAGGCCAATCCTGACATCAGCAAGCGCGTCGGCGACTTCTCCAAGGATGGCGTGGAGCTTGCCGCCTGCGGCAACACGATGAAGGCGCAGAACGTCACGCTCGCGGATCTCCTGCCGGGCTTCGTCAGCGCGGAGAAGGGCGGCGTGGTCCGTTTGGCCGAGCTCCAGTCGCAGGGCTATCTCTATCTGCGGCCGTAGGTAGCAGCGAAAGTGGTGCGCTCCCTCCCCGGCTTGCGGGGGAGGGTCGGGGAGAGGGTGTCTCAGCAATCGAGAACCCCCAAGTGGAGAGAGCCCTCACCCGGCGCTGCGCGCCGACCTCTCCCGCAAGCGGGAGAGGTAAGAGGAGTTTGCGGGATCACTTCCCACACCAATCCGCTTCCCACTTGACTTACCCATAACTCCACGGTTATGAATGCATCCATAACTTACAGGTTATGGATATATGCCCGCCACCGCCCACGACCTTTTGTTCAGGACGCTCGCCGACCCCACGCGTCGGGCGATCTTCGAGCGATTGTGCCGCGAGGGCGAACAGACGGTCGGGGCACTGACAGCACTGTCGGGCGTGTCCCAGCCGGCGGTCTCGAAACATCTCGGCGCGCTGAAGCAGGCTGGCCTCGTGCGGGACCGGCATCAAGGGCGGCAGACGCATTACAGCGCCCAGCCCGGCGCGCTCAATCCGTTGATCGACTGGACCAGCCAGATGGCCGGATTCTGGCAGAACCGGCTCGACGCGCTCGACGATCTCCTGAAGAGGATGGACCAATGAACGAATCCGCGGCCGAAACCCGATCTGTCGTCGTCGAACGCGAATTTGCCTTTCCCGCCGAGCGGATCTGGCGCGCGCTGACGCAGCCGCATTTGATCGAGGAATGGCTGATGAAGAACGACTTCAAGCCGAACGTGGGCCACCGCTTCAACCTTCGCGGCGAGTGGGGCGGCGTGCTGGACTGCGAGGTCCTCACCATCGAGCCGCAGAAGACGCTCGCCTACACCTGGAATTTCTCGCATGAGGACGCGGCGTTCGATCTCAAGAGCGTCGTGACCTTCACACTGACCCCGACGGGCGCAGGCACGCATCTGCGCGTCGAGCAAGCGGGCTTCAGCCCGACGCAGAAGCAGGCCTTTGGCGGTGCGCATGCCGGCTGGAAGCAGTTTCTCGCCAAGCTGGACGAACTGCTGGCGCGGGCAGATTAGCTCGGCCGCCGGCCTTCATTCGATCATCTCAAGAGGAGGTTTCATTGACCGGAAATATGTGGATTCGGCAGATCCATCGCTGGTTGTCGATCGCTTTCACGCTCGCCGTCATCGCCAACATCGTCGCCCTGACGCTGCAAGTCCAGGCGACGTGGATCGGCTTGCTCGCGTTCGTCCCATTGATCCCATTGCTTGCGACCGGGCTCTATATGTTCGCGCTGCCCTATATCGGCCGCCGCCGCGGCGCCCGACAAGAGGCGTGAACATGAAGAAGGCCGCGACCGCGAAAAACAGCAGCGCGACGAAAACGGATGGCGCTTCGCCCTCCAGGATGATCGACGGCAGGATCAAGGAGCTCGGCGACTGGCGCGGCGAGATGCTCGGGCGAATCCGCCGCCTGATCAAGGAGGCCGATCCTGAAATCGTCGAGGAATGGAAATGGCGCGGCGTTCCCGTGTGGGAGCACGACGGCATCATCTGTACCGGCGAGACCTACAAGGCCGTGGTGAAGATGACCTTTGCCAAGGGCGCGGCGCTGGACGATCCCGCCGGCCTGTTCAACTCGAGCCTCGACGGCAACGTGCGCCGCGCGATCGATATTCGCGAAGGTGAGAAGATCAACGAGAAGGCATTGAAGGCGCTGATCCGCGCGGCCGTGGAGCTGAACGCGTCCAAGGCCAGGAAGAAGCGGGCTGGAAAGCGCTAGTGGAACACTCTCTCCGTTCCCTCCCCCCCTGGGGGGGAGGGAACGGAGAGAGTGTTCCACTAG